>JAPLLP010000036.1:742-2585 GCA_026387515.1 Candidatus Omnitrophota bacterium
GATCACGGAAATTCACAGCAAAATCTCTCTGGCTTTTTCGTGTTTTATTTTTATGCTCCTAGGTTCTTCCCTGGCTATAATTACGCGACGCAGGGAAAAATCCATTAACCTGGGTATCACCTTCCTGGTAGTCGGCATCTACTATCTCTTATTTATCGCGTTCGAGGCCTTGAGCCTGCAAGGACATATTGCTCCCCAGATCGGCATGTGGATGCCCAACATTATCCTAGGCGCAATAGGCACATTCTTAACCTTCCGCATATGCGCATATTAGACCGCTATATCTTACGCAATGTATTAGGAATTTTCTTTATCTGCCTCCTGACATTTCTCGCTTTATATATCGTAAGCGATATCCTCACCCACCTTCAAGATATACTTAAGCAAAAGATCGGCCTCGATCTTCTTGCCAAGTATTGCCTGTCCTTTATGCCTGTCATCTTTGTGCAGGCTGCCCCCTTCTCGTGCCTATTAGGGGTACTTTATACCTTTGGAAAACTAAACCGTAACAACGAGATAATCGCTATGCGCGCCTCAGGCCTAAGCGTCTTACAGATAAGCCGCACCCTGATAATCTTCGGTATAATCACCAGCCTGGTGATATTCTGGGTCAAAGACCGGAGCGTGCCTCAGGCGATGGCAGAGTCGCAAAAAATAAGGGATATTATCGATAAGGGTACTAAAAAAGGTGATGAATTAAACCGTCAGACTATCATCAACCTTTCGATGTATGGTTTAAAGAACCGTCTTTATTTTGTAAATAAGTTCCATCCCGGCTCAAGCACCATGGAGGGTATTACCATCCTTGAGCACGACGAGCACCAGAATATAGTTAAAAAGATCGTGGCTAATAAAGGGGTCTATGAAAACGGGGTGTGGAGATTCTACCAGTGCATAACCTATGACTTTGACGAAAACGGGCAGGTAAAAGATGAGCCGGGCTACTCTGAAGACGAAATAATGAATATCACCGAGACTCCGCGTGATTTTTTAAATCAGCGGCAGCGTCCGGATTACATGACCATCGCCCAGATCGAGGACTATATTTGGAAACTTTCAAAAAGCGGGGCAACAGGAGTAATTAAAAACCTAAAAGTAGACCTTTATCAAAGATATACTGACCCCCTGACCAGTTTCATCATCACGCTTCTTGCCATACCCTTTTCGCTGATGGTCAGGAGGCGAGGAGCGGGTATCTTTTCACTGGGTATTTCGATTATAATAGGATTTTTTTACTATGTGTTTAACGCGGTGAGCGTTGCTTTGGGTTACGGTGGGTATTTGCCGCCGCTTTTGGCGGTCTCCTTAAGCCACGGAACAATCTTCTGCTTAAGCGTCTATCTTATTGCTACGCTGAAATGAATCCGCTTCTTTTCCCTTAATCAATGTAGATCCGCGGCACCCGGCCCCCTAAACCACAGACGATCTCATAAGATATCGTGCCGGCAAGATTAGCTAATTCCTCCGCGCTGATCCGGTGCTTACCCTGGCGACCGATCAACACCACCTCATCCCCTATCCTTACCGGGAGATCTCCCACATCCACCATAGTCTGATCCATACAAACACTCCCCGCTATCTTAAAAAGCCTACCCTTAATTAAAACCGGGGCGATATTGGAAAGGTTCCGCGGGTAACCGTCTCCGTAACCGATGGGAAGCGTCACTATGGTGGTTTCGCCTTTAGTAATATACGTACGGCCATAACTTATGCCATGGCCTAGGGGCAAGCGTTTTAAATAGACGATCTTGGTCTTCAGGCTCAACACCGGCTTTAATTTAAGACTCAGACCTTCAGCCGGCTTAAGCCCGTAAACAATTAAACCCGGCCTGACCATATTAAA
>JAPLLP010000127.1:0-13827 GCA_026387515.1 Candidatus Omnitrophota bacterium
TTATTACCGTCAACGAGTTCCCATAACTTGCCCGCCGTGCTATTAAGCGTATATATACAATCTATATCTCCTGAATCATTTAATAAAGGCATTAAAATCACCTCGTCATCAATAGTACGGCTAACAAAATTCTTATTTTTTCTAAAGACATCTATATCTTTAATCATCTTGACTCCTTGTTTCTATTGTTCTCTTTAAAAAAATTAATGCCGCTTGAAAAAGCGGCAAATTTAATACACAATAAACCAATCACCCCCATCTACTAAGAATTACAAAGTCCCTTCCCACCGCCGTCACAACCACCAGGTGGAGCCCAAGAATGGCATTGATAATTATAAACACTATAAGTTGCTCCCTTACTCGTATTATCACAACAAGACAAGACTGCCTGCTCTGGATTAAGCTTTACGCGCGTGACCACAGGTTTACGCCAAGTCTCTTTTTTCTTCTTTTGTTCTTTTTTTTCGTAATGCATAGCTTACCTCGTATTTTATTTTACTAACAAACGACTATTTTGTCAAGTTTATTTAAAACCTTTTATCTTAAACTTTAAATGACTTAAGCACGTGCCCTAAACAACCACCGGAACATTGGGCAAACTTTAGCTGCTTGCACCTGAAACAGCTATTTGTAGCTCCTATCCTCATAAAAGCCTTGAATTTAGCCTGATAAAAACTATATACCGCCTCCATGTCCTCAAAATCGCTAAGCTTCTTGTTCCACTTCATTGATGTTGCAAAACACCGCCATAAATTTAGATCCGGACCAACATCAATTACGGGATTGCATGAAAAATTCAGTGATGCGCCCATTCGAAAGAGGCTACCGAGTTGCGCATCGCTAAAAGAACACATCATAAATCCGCAATCAAAATCCAGGGCAATACCTGATGACCAATATCTCTTGGCAAAATCCACTAATCTGCCAGCTATATATGGATAGTCTTTGATCTGGAGATATTTATTACTGCAGCCGAATAATGGCATTGATAATCCAACTCTTATTCGTTTAATAAACTTATACTTTTGTATCAGCCTAGTTAAAAAATCCATTTCAAAATCTAATTTATAAATATTGAAGCCTAGATATACGTGCTTCTTATTCAATAATTCCATATTTCTCGTAAGGATTAACCACTCTCTTTTCTGGTAGCTTTCCGGAGAATTAATATTAAGCACTATGGAACATTTGGCCTCTTCAATCTTACTTAGGAACAAAACATTATCTGATTTAATTATCCCGTTGGAAAATATCCTTATGCGCAACCCTTTCCCCAAGATCATGCGTACTGCTTCTTTAAATTCGGGATGCAGGGTCGGCTCTCCTCCTATAATTCCTACTTCGTTTTGTCTTGAGCAGATCAAGAAATCAATAATTTTTTTTAAGTCGTTCAATTTAATATAGCTCGATGCCGGCTTATTTCCCAGGACCAACTTTCCCCTGGCAAAACAATATGGGCAGTTTCTATTACAGAAATTAGTGAATAGTATATTCATAGCGAGTTTCTTGCTGATTTAAGTACTTTTTTATAGCACCTTTATTTTATATAACCTCTTTACTTTATATAGTATCCTCCGAGGATATAATATTATTTTTTTTATAATATAAAAAAAATAAAACAAAAATGGGCTATAGTTGAATACCCTTATTTTTTCAATCGCGGTAACCACAATTTTATGATATTTAGTGGTCAATAAGAATAAACGGCTATAATAAATAAAAAGGCTTTCTGGCGCTAATTTCATCTGCCTGCTTTCGATATATTTTTTAGCCAACTCGTGTATCTTTGTACCTTTAAGGATAAATAATTTATTCACGTTCATTTCAAATGGCCTAGGTAGGTTTTTGAGAACGCTTAAGGTATCTTGCAAGTCTTTCTCGTCTTCCGCAGGATTAAACGTGATGATATCAACGTAGAATTTTATCCCCATCGAATGCAACATATTGGCTGTTTTTATATATAATTCTCTATCAAACACCCTATTAAATACTTCTCTCTGAATCCTTTCGCTACCGGATTGTAATGCTAGACACGCGTACACTAGCCCCAGGTCTTTCATTATTTTCAACCGCCTTTCAATATCTTTAGTAGGATAGATATTGCATACAAATTCGCAGTTGATCTCACGGGCATACATACTTTTAAATTCCATTAACCAACTATAGTCATAAGAAAAAACTTCGTCGCCGAAAGCAACAAATCTGAAATCAATGCTCTTTTTCGCTT
Source organism: Candidatus Omnitrophota bacterium (assembly GCA_026387515.1). Next base: position 2,228 of record JAPLLP010000127.1, read on the forward strand.
CTCTTAACTCCGCTACCACGTGCGCCGGGGAACGCCTTCTCAGAAAAACCTCTTTATCATATAATTTTCTATAGAAACTTTCGCAGCAATATGAACAGCTATAAGGGCAACCACGCGAACTCATCACAAAATATGGGGTATCTACTGAAAGTCTAAAAGGATCGTAACTTTTAACTAATGAATTTTCTTCTAGCAGAAATTTATTATTCGGGTCTATGTCTTTAAAAGGGAGAATATCCAGATTGGTTATCAGCGGATTTAACGGGTTGCGCACCAGTCTATTATCCGCCAGGTAGGCTAAATTATTAATTGAGCTTACATCATTATTTTTTTCAAGTGCCGATGCGATGTCAACAATGACGCTTTCTCCTTCGCCGATACAGACAAAATCACAATAAACTAAACAGTCTTCTGGGCTTATTGTTGGATCCGGTCCTCCCCAAATAATCGGTATGCTGAAATTTTTCTTACACAGCATTGTGATTTCTGCGGCTCTTCTCCTTACAGGAGTTGTAACTGAGATTCCGATTAAAAGAGGCTGGATATTACTGATTAAAGCTAGGAGGTTCTCTTTTTCGGTAGCGGTTATTTCTGTATCTGTAGCATTTCTAACTTTCTCTCCCCTGTCATTTATACTCACCCAGTCATCTTTTTCAATCTTCTTTTTGCTACGAAGAGTGAACTGTTTAATAAACGCGATGCATGGCTGATGTCCTTTAGCTTTAAGCGAAGCAGATAAAGACCTTAATCCCTCTGCAAAACAATCATTTATGGCAATAAGTAATATTTTTGCCATTAATACCTCCGTTACATAACTAAATAATTATGTCTTTTTTGTGTTTAGCGTATACCTGGTTTACAAAACAATTGGCTAATAATTCCTTCCCTGTTTCTTTATCGAATTTTGTTGTTCTTCTATAACTACTCTTCCTATCCAAACCATGTTCATAAACACCATAAGGATGCCCGATGGCATTCTGATAATTTCGCGTATCAAAAAACCCGGAAAATGGGTAAGCCACTTTAGAATAAAAACTATGCCGGCCAAAGTTTATGAAATCATTAAAGTTCTTACGAAAAGAGCACATCTTTAATCTCAAGGGTTGCCTTTGCAACATAGAACCCGGTTCTATTGAAAGCGGCTGATAAAAGATATTTTCAATAGAAGGGTATTTTTTGGCTAAATACAGGGAAAAATCTATGTGTCTCCTTACATCCATATTTCTCTCTCCGGGTAAACCAGAGATATTTTCCAATACTATTCTAATATTACCTTTACTATTACAGTAAGAAATTATTTCCTCTAGTTCCTTATTCCTAAAAGGTGATTTTAACAGCTTGCGCTTAGATAAAGATATTCTTAGTCTTTCAGAAAGCGTTGAGGTATCCAGATGAAGATATGAAATGATGAATGTTTTGCTAATTTGGCTAATAATCTCTTCTGAAGGCATACCCCAGTGGTAGAAACGACAGTTTAGCCTTTGCTTAGGCACCTTTTTGAAAAGCCGTAAATAATAACTGTCGGCGTGCGGCGGGCAGGAAAAATCAAACATTATATATTTTGAATACCGCGATAAAGTGGCGATATCGGCTAAAACATCGCGTATCGGCCTGTAGATTAGCCCTCTTCTACCGAATAATTTATTCTGCATCTTTAATGCCCCGCCGCAATAAAAACAATCCCTCTTACATCCTTTACCGGTCCAGACGAAATTTATATTTCCCAGGATATGTTTTGCGTCCTCCAGGATCATTTCCGGATCAACCAATCTATAACCTGAAAGATCTTTTTCGCCCTGCACATAACCCAACTTATATCTTCTTATGTGGCCGCATTGCTTTATCGTACAATTTACTGGGGCTTTGTTCTTCAAAATGTTTGCCAAAGGAATTTCCCCGTCGCCCCGAATGATTATATCAAATTCACTATTTTGCAAAAGCTCTTTATCAAAATAAGCAGCAGTATGGCCACCCGCTATTATCTTGACCGACTTATCTATCCTTCTGATTTCTTCTGCCACCAATACAGCGCCATACAAGCTTGTGTACCATTTGCAGCTTGCCACGGCATATTTAGGCCTATATTGCTCCATAGCCCTTTTAATAACATCCTTGAAATCCCCTTCAAGATAGAAAACTTTTACCCTGAACCCCTGCCTTACCAGATATGAGGCCAACCAAAGAAGAGCGCGATTTTCCAATCGAAGGCCGCTATTATTTTCCGGTGGGTTAAAAAACAATATATTATTTGCTGTATTAGTTTTTTTCACACTCCCCCATATCCTGAAATATACTGGAATAAATCATCTTTGACTCTAGCATACAATGATCTTGAAGCCTTTATTGTCGAGAGGCGGGATCTCCCGGCATATCGCCCGGGACACTTACGGGAAAATCTTATACCTGTGTATAGATGAGCAAAAGTTATGTATGCTGCAGGATCCAGCCGTAAAAAAAACAATATTTCTTTTCGAAAACACTTTCCAAAATCAATTAACCGCTTATTCCTAATATACCCCCATCTGGATTTATAAATAATCTTTGACCGTAACCTTTTATCAGTAAGAAGCCTAATCAGGCGAGGCATCACTACTCTAAAATCATATTTTTTTGCAGACTCCAAGGCCCTTTTGCGCATCAACAACAAATTTTCTCTATCGCTCAACATGCCTACCGCGGTGGCAATAAGTTTATTTTTGTCAATACTTTGCCGGCCAATTGGATCAGACTCTATGGGGAGCAAATAACCATTGCTTGCGTCACGCACAATCTCCCTGTTGCCGGCCCAATCCGTAGCTATTACTGGCAAACCACAGCCTAATGCCTCAAGGAGCGCTACGCTGAAATTCTCCTCTTTCGCAAAGGTAGGAAAAACAAAAAGTTCGCACTCCGCCAATAACCGGTACTTCTCTGCCCCTGTCTTCATACCGCTAAACTCCACCTTACCACGCAAACCAAGCTTCAACACCTTTCGCTTTAAATGCCTAACATAAGGAGATTGGTAATCATCGGATAGGCCTTCTCCGCTTAAAGGGCCGATAACGCGCAAAGAAAGATCTTCTCTTAGTTCCTTACGAATATGCGGCAGGCTTTCTATTATTGCCTCTACCCCTTTTGGAGGGATCAGTCTACCCATAAAACCAATAGACCTTCTTTTTATAACTGGCTTCGGATTAACGCACTCTCTGATAAAACGCAAATCTATGCAATTAGGGATAACGTACATCTCTTTACGTCTACTTATTCTAAAAAACTGCTCCCTCCCATATTCCGAAGGAGAAATAATTACATCCCCCTCCCTCAACAAAACAACCATGGTAGATAACTCTTCTATCCAGGGATATACGGTGTCTAGAACTACTATAAAATTAATAGCCAATCCCCTTTCTTCCCGAAGCAGTAATTGTCGCATTTTAAAATCTCTTAAATTCAACAAAAGATAATCCAGTTTTAAAGCAGCAAGCGAAAAGGGAAGACTTTCCGTAACTGAATTCGCGGATAAAACCTCAACCGTGGCATAAGCAGACAGTTGCCGCAGAAAGTTTTCAGTATTAAGTTTGAAACTGATAAAAACATCTTTTAACGGCCTATTCAGAACAACATGGCCAATCCTTAGCTTACTATACATGGCTATCAACCTTCCGGTTAAGATCAGGCTTAATTTGAAACCGCAAGAAGATCTTTCTTAAACATCCACAAACAACAATATCTGGTTTGCGCCTTTGAAACTCGAAAGACATTGTACATATAGCTTTCTATAGCCGATAGACTGACAGACTTATTTTGAGCCACAAAGGTAATGATTCCGAAAATATTCGTTAAGGAAATTATGCCTCGCAGGATTTCCGGAATAAAGATAGCCCTTTGCTTGCTATATAAAAATATTCTCCCATTTTCTCCCAGCGAAAAAAACGTTCCCTTAGAAATCATTCTCGTTGGATAATGAACATAGCTCTGTTCAAAATCAGGGATAAACGGAGTAGGCGTATTCCTGGGCAACAAATGAAGTTGTGATAACCCATATAACTTCAACCATAGTTGTTCGTAACGCGGGACTACCTTTCTCCAATCATATTCCCTATTGGCAATCTCTTTAGCGCGTTTGCCAAATTTTTTCCGCAAGCCCTTATTTGTAACTAGTAAAAGCAAGTACTCAAACATCTTATTCAAGTCAATCGCTACTGACTGCGACTGGATTAAATGCTCGTTCTCCCAACGCTGGAGTACCGAGAAGGGGTAAATTGCCTGCCCGAGAATGTCCTTAGCCCAATAGGTCGGGACACGGAAACCGGTCTGGCCGTGAAGCACCGACTCTTTATATCCGTCCCAGTCCGAAACAACGACAGGCAAACCAGAAGCCATTGCCTCTAAGACCGTGATCCCCAATGATTCCTGAACGCTATCCGCCGGTGAAACAAAAATGTCGCTTCCCGCATAAATATGCTTTTTCACCGATGAACAACTTCCTAACAAAAACTTGACATTTGGCAAGATGCCTAGATCTTTGGCTAAAGAACGTAATTGCTTACCATAACCACCCTGTCCGTCTACGCCAGCCAGCAGAAGAAAAACATTTTTATGGGCGGCGAGCAACCTTTTAAAAACCGATAAAAGTCCGGCAAGGTCGGCCTTATCATATTGAGAAAATCTTCCGAAATATGAAATTATTACTTTGTCAAGCGGCAGAAGAAGTTTTTTGCGCGCCTCAATAGCAGGAATTTCTCCATACTCACCCACATCAATTCCCAATGGCAGATTATCAAGCCGTCCTTGGTATTTTAAATCTACGCGTATAATATTTCTTAAGTCACCGCTTACCTTCCCGGAAAGGTTGCGTAAAACCCTGCTTAATGTTTTGCGCGTAGATATGATAGAATCGCAGGGTAAAATAGGCGCGATTAAATTATTTAAGAAGCAGCTGTTCAGGAGATAACCGTAGCTGGTACTCTGGAACGCTAATCCGCATACGGGAAAATTATTCTTTGCGTAACGCGCTCTCAAATAGGCGAGTTTGGATAGATCGGGAATAGTGGTAAAGAAAACCGTAAAATCATCGTCTTTTAGCGTACTGGGCAAGGCATTTAATTCGGCAATCTTAATACGCCCAAGCGCAATACCAGCCCGCCCTAGAGAATCTTGCAAGGCATTTACCCCGCTTTTAGCATCAACGAAAAGTTGATATGTATCGAACGAGCCATACCGCAACAACGCCCGATAAAAACTCTCAATCCCCACCCAGGCGCCATAAATAAATTTATTGCTGCCTGACTGACTCTGGGTGTAAGGAAATAGTTGCATGTCTATTGTTGCGAATATTTTTCTCATCGGTTAATTTTAGCCAATATTCTCCAGGGCATGTAGATAAAACGGACTCTGTACGCCTTTTGCGTAGCAGCAAAATAGGGATTCAATCCATAAAATTTGGCAAACTGCTCCAGAGGAACATTCATCGCATACCAAAGTGGCTCCCAGTAGGTATCATATAACAAAAAATGCAATTTTAGAAAAAGATATTTTTGATCCAAGGTTTCCGGATCTAAGTGGGTATACTCAGCTAAATAAATTCTTAATAATTTCTTTCTCAAATACGGCACCCCTAAACTCGCCAGATGCTCCTTTGGTATGTCTACATTTAAATACAATTTGGTTTGAAATAATAAACAATAAAGCGCCGAGCAGGCGTGCTGTATCCTGGCCTCGCTAACTAACCTCTGCCAATCAAACCCCTCCGCTTTAAGCAAAAGAGCTGTGTCCAGTGCATATTTAAGATTGCACAGTTTTCCAAAACGTCGCTGATGTAATGCCAGGCTTATAATATTATCTTCGGGCGCCAGAACAGTGAACGGGGCTTTATCTTCCGCAATCTTTCTGGTCCGTTGCCAGCAACTTTCCGGGGCAGCGCGGCTCTTTCTTTTAAAATCAAGGCCCCAGTGCAACTCTACCCGAAAATTCTTTCGTTCTTGAAGAGTAAAAGCTAAGTGACACTGATGAACACGCCAATATTCTTCTTTAAATCCATCCAGCTCTTTTTCGTACCCCAAGTCACAGAATACTGAATTTGCTTCAGAAAAAACTTCCGCCGGTACCAGTAGATCAATATCATTCATAATTCTTACCGGGTGTTTATCATAAATAGTTCTCAAAAATCCAATTCCTTTTAGGGTGGCTAAAGGTATTCTTCTCTTATAGAATACCTCATTCATTTTCTGAAACTCTTCCCAGAGCATCGTATTTCTGACTACATTGCCATAAAACAATGTTTTCAAAAACTCAAGCAGCTCAGGTGGTATTTCCTCTTTCCGGTCTTTTAAAACAATGTGAGCTAACGGGCCAAGCTCATGATATAACAGTAAGGAACGGACTGATTGCCAATCTAAATCCCCTTGGCAAGTAAACTTTTTTAGGGCATCGCTATTAATGCTGCCCAAGAAAACCTTGACCAAGGCACAAATAAAATCAAATTCTTTTTTCATAGCCAATTTAAAGACTCTAATATTTAATAAGAAATTTTCCTAGGCACAGATAATCCACGCTTCCTTTTAGAAACGTATTAACCGCGTCCTGCGCAGAACAAATAATCGGTTCTCCATGCATGTTGAAACTGGTATTTAAAACCAAGTAATACCCGGTTATATCACCGATTTCTTTTATAATATTCCAGTATCCCGGACAAACCTGTTTTCGGACAATATGAGGCCTTACTGTATTGTCTTTATGCGTGACGGCAGAGAATATGCCGGCAAACTCCTTTTTCAAATTGAATGTCTCCGTCATAAAAGGAGAATATCTATAACCCTCTAGGTACTGCGAGGCATATTCTTCTAAGATAGAGGGGGCGAACGGCATAAATTCATCTCGTTTGAGTCTCTGATTTAAAATATCCCCTAAACCTTCCTTATTGGGAAGCGCCAAAATACTCCTATTACCCAAGGCCCTAGGCCCATACTCCATTCTCCCATCCACTCTCGCCACTATAAACCCCTGAGATACAAGATAAGCAATATGTTGCTCTATGTCCTCGCGGTACTCTGCCGAAAGACAATTCTTCTTAATGCATTCTTTAAATTGATCCTCGGACTCTCCGGGGCCCAAAAATACATCTTTAAGCTCATACACGCCACTATTGCCACTTAAACGCCAGTGTAGCTCCAATGCTGCGCCACTAGCCACTCCCGCATCAGTCATGCTAGGAAAAACATAGCTTTTACTGACGCAATCTAACTCCCTTACCTTCTGATTAAAGCTCACATTCATTGCAGCTCCGCCAACTAAGACCACGCTGGTAATGCCTGTTTTTTTAACATAATAATCCACGATCCCCAACAAAATATTCTCAAACTTAGCCTGCGTTGCTGCAGCTATATCCTCCCGGCTATAGTCTCTCAAGAAACGCCTTACTTTTAAAGCAAAGGTATTGCCGATTAAGTCCTCGCCGCACTTAAGGAACATTGGCTCATAGGAATCTACCCAAATTACCTTATCAATTACCGGATAGAATGGCCGGGGGTCCCCTAAGGCAGCCAACCCCATAACCTTACCTTCACCGGTTAGCTTGTCAAAACCTAGCCCTAAGGTGACATTGCTGTATAATTTACCTAAAGAGGCCCTTTCTGATGCGCCTGAAATAAACTTAATATTTCCGTTTTCACCTGAAAAAACAGCGGTAGAATATCCGTCTCCCGATCCGTCAATAGTGAATATGAGCGCTCGCTCAAAACCGCTTGTCCGATACCCACAACTAGCATGACATAGGTGATGGCTAATTAAGACTACTTTTCTGGAGGCGCCGCTTGACATCTTCTCTATCTGACGGCCGACTACTTTCTTGCTAAGGAATCTTTCTGCCTTTTCAAAAACATTCCCTTCTCGAATAGAAAATATCATCCGCCAGAGGATATACTGAAGCCTCCATTTTTGGCATATCTTTCTTTCGAAACGAAAAACCCGGGGATTTATTCTCGCAAGGAAAAAAGGATCGCGCTCTCCACATACGCCTATCGCATCTAAATCACCCCAGCTTATTCCGGTCATTTCAAAGATCTTATTGACCGATAGGGCAGGGAAACCGAATTCTACCCTGTTTCGGGTAAGCCTCTCTTCTTCAATGGCGGAAACTATTCTGCCATCTGCTACCAGAGAAGCCCCGCAATTATGCCAATCATAGATACCTAATACGATCATCTTTATTATCTACCGCTATGCTTATATTTTAGCGCATAGCGAATACTTTTATCCCTGCGCATAGTTTCTGTTTAAACTCATAAAAGGTCTTTATCCTGCGCAGCATTTTCCACAAGTATCCCAGCCTCATATAGAAATACTGATAGCCAAATTTCAATAGAGAATCAAGCTTCTCCCTCTTAACTGTCGCTTCCCAATAAGGCAATCTAAAATCCGAGGATGGGGAACGCGCAAATTCTCTCCAGTAATCACGTAGGATAGCCCCAGATGCAACTCCATCAAGGTAAATTTTCGTGCCAGGGAAAGGAGAGAGCACGGCAAGATGGACATACTCCGGGTCTAACTCCTTCATAAATTTAAAGGTGGCGCCAATTTCTTCGACCGTCTCGCCAGGATTACCTATCATAAAATAAGCCAGGGCAGCGATCCCGTATTTCTTGGTAAGCTTAAAGGTTTCTTTGACTGTATTAAGGCTGATATCTTTATTCAGCGCCTTAAGCACCTTTTCGCTGCCAGATTCAACCCCATAATGTATACTTTGACACCCTGCCCTCTTTAAACATCGGATCATCTCCTCATCCACGCAATCAACTCTTGTACGTATATGCCACGGGATATCCAATCTTCTCCTTTTAATTTCGCTACAAATACCCAGCACCCTGTTTCTATCTATAGTAAAAGTATCATCGTAAAAAATAAACTCATCAATACCCATACCAAGACATTCCTCTAGTTCATCCACGACATTTTCAGCGCTTCGAAAACGAAGGACGCCTCCTAGATGTTCTCGATAACAAAAAGAGCAACGAAAAGAACAACCACGGCTGGTAAATACAGTAGTGGTGATTTTGTTGCTGGATAAGATTGAAAAGTATTTACGATAAGGAACGAGGTCTCTGGCAGGAAATGGTATTTTATCGAGCCTATCTATCGGTGGACGGATGCCTGTCGTAATAATACTGTCTTTCCGCTTAAACACAAGACCAGGGGTAACTTTAAGTTTCTCCTCGTCACCAATATACTCAAGCAGCTCTCTAAAACTCTCCTCACCTTCTCCCAAAACCAGGTAATCGACATCTCTAAACTTAATTGTTTCTTCCGGGAATAAAAAAACGTGCACTCCACCTAAAACTACAGCAATATTCTTATCTATTCTTTTTATCATTTCGGCTGTTTTAATAACGTCTACCAAAGTAGCCGACAACGCTGTCATACCAACAACATCGGGATGCGCAATGCGGATCCTATCTTCCAGCGCGGAATAATCCAGATTTTCTACCTGAGAATCAATTACGCTTATACGGTGACGCGAAAGTTTTCTTAAATATCCCGCGAGGTATAATAATCCCAACGGAACATATAAACCCCTTACTTCAAAAAAAATATCCGGCAGGCTCCCCTTAATTTCATTTTCCGCGGGAGGATTAATTAAGAGAACTTTCATTCCTGACGCATCCCTCGATTTATTTTGTTTATTAAATCTGTAACTATACCAATGACGAGTATTTGGGTCCCCAAGATGAATAAAATAAGCGCAATCACCCCGGGGGTACCGCGATTGAAGAATCGATAGGTAAGCGCCAAAAAACTAAGGATGAAGAAAACGCTACTGAGAGGCAGGAATACTTTGAGTGGCTTAAAATAGGCAATTGTGCGGATAATGAGCTGGAAAAAATATACGGTATCTTTCAACGGATTAACTTTAGATCCTCCCTTTCTCTGGAGATATGCGATCGGGATATACTTTACCCTATACCCGTTAATCAGCATGGCTAAAGTAATCGTTGTGGTTAACGAGAAGCCGTCCGGAAGGATGGGCATAAACCTATTTACAATTTTTTTCTTCATCACCCGCAAGCCTGAGTTTAGATCTGGTATTTTTATTCCGGTTAAGTAATTAGCTAAATTATTCAATAAACATTTGACCGATCTGCGATATATAGACAAGCCTTCTCTGCTTCGGGAACCTACAACCATATCAGCGCTATCAATTTCTCCGACCAGTTCAGGAATGCTGGCGAAAGGATACGTTCCGTCCCCATCAATTATAACCAAGGTTGGATACAAAGAATGCAGGATCCCGGCTTTTATTGCCGCTCCGTACCCCTTATTGATTTCATGCGCTACAAATTTTACTCTACTCTGCCGTATCTCATTAGGGATAAGCGTTGCTATCTCCCTATCCACAAAATCACGCATACCGTCGGTGGAACCGTCATCAATTATTAAAAGCTCATAAATCATCTCTGATCTATTCATTACCTCGATTATCCCCAAAATGACATCTTTTATCGTGTGGGCTTCATTATATACTGGGATAATAATGCTAATTTCTGGCAGTGGTCTCATATTTCGGGGATATGAATCTTTAAGGATGGCTCAAGGGTATCCCAGTGCTTTTTCCTTAACTCCTGCGCTTCTTTAAGACGTTTAGTATCGCCCCTCCTAGAAAAATACAAAACCGTCTTTCTGAGGGCTTTATCATTCTCCATCCATTCGAAATAGCGCGCGGGGATAACCACGGAATTAACAAAAAAACTGTTCTGCTTAAGCCAAACAACGTTCTTTTTATTAAAAACAATATTTAAAAGAGTTATGCCAGCATAAAAAGCTAACAACACCATGCTCAATTTAGTCAACAAACTTGTTACGTTCTTCTTTTTAATATCTGAATTTTGCCTGTCCAAATGAAAACTAGGACCGCTTACAACTGCTATGCAATAATAAGCCGTGGCTCCGGATAAGAATAAAAGGGGCATTAAAAAACATAGTTTAAGCAACATACCTTTGAAGGCTAACAAAGGATAAACTATGTACCGGATATCTATTAAGCTCCTGCACAAAGGTGCGAAAGTATGGTTCGTGATATATTTAAAATCATCGCCATGAAGATAAAAAGAGGAATGGCCAGCAGGGTAAATTTCCCCATGGATGCATAAGCCTGGTAATAAAAATTTTAACCATAACTGTTACGCCGAGCAGAAAGATAAAAGCGCGCTTGTTAGCATCTCCATCCCGGGGTGCCCTTTTACTAACAAGGTCCTTGCAGACGATGATAAAACCCAGCAAACAAATAAGGATAATCGGCGAAACGTAAACATAGCCGTGATACGGAGACAAAAGTTGTTCCAGAAAATAAAAAGAGCGTAAATTGATGATATTCAGTTCTCCGATTCTAAGCTCGCCATATTTAATATAATCATTGATAAGCTTTAACCCGCAGCCGGGAACTAACCCCAGGAAAAACCATCCTAAGCGCGTAAAACCTATTTCCTTACGGGTTACCCGTAACCCGAGGACAAGGATAATCAAGACTATCTGAAACCATAGATCTATTCGCACCGTCAGGCATATAGAGAAGAATACGCCCAGAATCAGCATATCCTTTATTTTTATCAAAATAAAAAAAAATAGAAAAT
>JAPLLP010000127.1:13861-32114 GCA_026387515.1 Candidatus Omnitrophota bacterium
AAAAAGCATATAATAACAAAATGGTGTCCCAAAAATAATGAAAATAACCGAAACAAAAGAAAGGGATAAGGAGAAGAACGATCTGGCTAATAAAAAGGTTAAAAGTACCGCCAGGCTGCCTAATATAACCGTACTCATAGCCATCGCCGCCTTTACGACCTCTTCTTTGTGGTAACCATGGTTGTTCAACAAAAATAAGAGCTTACCGTAAGAATAAAACGGCAGCCAAAAGATTATTCCGCCATGGTTACGGAATTCAGGATAGTTAAGGGTTCTAGAAACCTCGAAAGAATCGCCCTTTTTAAATAGTTGGTTAGAAATATTAAGATCTGCGTCTTCGGCTACGCTGGCTGTATAACTAAAATAGATCTTGTCTTCCGGAGCCCTACCTTGGAAATGGGTATCAAAAACACAAAAAGCATAAATAATAAATACCGAATAACAAAGAAAAATAATTACCCGCTCGGCTTGCGGGCCTTTAGGATTTAATCTCTCTAAGAACTTTAACATTATACGGCTATGCTAATTTTGCTTTATAAAATAACCTGTTTATGAACCAATTAAAATGTTTCCGATAGATGAAATTCTTGGGGTGCGAAAAGGCCAAAAATAAACTAGGTATGAGCGCCGCAATAAAATAATTCTTTAGCGCAAATACCTGATATAACTTACGCTTCACTATAAAACGCACTAACCATCTAGGCAATAAGGGGAGGTATTGTAATAGAACTAAAATGCCGTAATAAGGACCATATCTCTTAGAGTCTGCTGAATTATGCGATGGATTCTTGATCGTAAAACGCCCGCGTCCTTCGTTCATTTCAACTATATCCTGCTCGCTTACCAAACCCTTGAGCCTAGCCGTTTCAGTAATTTTAGTTTTGGGATAGTAGGCTAACCAGTATGTTCCTATTACGTGCGGACGGAACTTATTATAGAACAATACGCTTTCCTCTTCCAATCCGATCGTATCTCCGGGAATTCCCAGCATATGATCAACCTGTACCACTATCCCGGCATTCCTCAAAAGATAAATGGCCTCGGAGATCTTTGCCCTATCTAATCCCCTCTTCAATACCTGAGAACAAATCTCTTCATTTAAAGACTGTACCCCCATTTGGACATGATAACAACCCGAAGATCCCAATGCTTCGATTTTACCCTTGTTTAAATATTCGGGGATAGCAACGCACCCAAAGGGGATATTGACTTGATTCTTGTAACTCTGGCAAAACTCCATAAGCCATGGTTCATTTGTGGTAAAAGGCAAACCATATATATCTTGGGGCGTAGTCGCGTTTTGCCTGGAGGATCTCAGAGATTATATTGCCAACCTTGCGCTGGCGAAAGGCGGTCTTTCCCCGCAAAGAATATAGGTGCGAATGGAAACAATACGAGCAGATATACGGACAACCGCGGCTGGTTATTGTGGTGTAGGCGTAAGAAAAAGACCTGAAGGACTGATAAAATTTTTTCTTATAAACAAAGGCCAATGTATCTATATCGGCCAGCTCTCCTTCCCTGGCATCACCGATAATATCTCCTTCTCGCTTAAAGATAATGCCGTTAACCGGGAACTTGGGAAAAATAAGCCTGCCTCCGGAAACCCGGCATTCATCAAGAAAGGCTAAAAAAGAAATCTCAGCCTCTCCAATCGCTATTGCGTCTATGCTTTTTTCCTTTAATACTAATTCCGGGACCAGGGTAGGATGAACCCCGCCAAAAATAGTAGTCACATCCGGGAGTATTTTTTTAATCTCCTGCGCGCAATTAAGCTGCATCCGGTAATTATCAGTCACAGAAGAAAACGCCACAAGGTGCGGTTTAGTAGCGGCTACTCTTTTGGCAATATCGCCAAAAGAAACGCTTTGTTTCTTTAAATCCAGAAACGTCCCTCCCGTCAAATAAAATACCAGCTCCACCTCATGCCCGTCTTATAAGTATTCGTTTCATACTTTCTGCCTAAAATAATCCCTGTACATCTCTTCACTTAAGATCAATTCCGAATGTGCCCCTTGGATGATCTCAGACTTACCTTTAATAAAAATTACGGAATCCATCTCCTGGATAACGGATAAACGGTGAGAGACGAAAATAGTTGTCTTGCCGAATCTCTTCTTTTTGATATTACTTAGAATCTTTGACTCTGTGTTAAGATCTATCGCGGATGTGCCCTCATCAACCAATAATATGGCAGGATCACCGATGAGTGCCCTAGCCAAAGCGATCCTTTGCTTATACCCGCCCGATAATTGATAACCATTTTCCCCTAACAAGGTATCGTATCCCTGAGGCAGGCGGCTCACAAACTCTCCTGCCTCTACAATATGGACAGCCTCTTCTACCTGGACATCAGAAATTTTCTTTCTGCCAAAGATAATGTTTTCTCTAACAGAAAGGCTGAAAAGAAAAGGTTCCTGTAAAACAACCGACATATATTCTCTCAGGGAAGATAGCGATAGCTCCTTAAGATCTATTTCGTCAAAAAGTATTTGCCCTTTCCAGGGATCATAGAACCTCAAGAGAAGACTGACAATAGTTGTTTTGCCGACGCCTGAAGATCCGGATATCCCTATCCATTTCCCCATAGGCAGAGAAAAATCTACATCCTCAAGCACCGGATTTAGTTTTTGGTAACCAAAGGTTATCCGCGAAAAAACAATTTCTCTATGAGGTACCTTAACAATCGGGGAAGGAACATTCTCAATCGCTGATTTCTTTTCGAGTATTGTAAAGAGTTTATCGATATTAACAAAGTCTTGCGTTATATTAACAAGGTACGACTGGATTGACTGCACAAAAACGCTAGCCTGGCCCAGATAAAGCAAGAGGGCAGTAAAAGTACCTAAGGTCAACTTTCCTTTGAGTATAAGCAACCCTCCATACACACTAACTAAACCCGCCATGACCCTAAAGATAGCCGAAGTAGAAATTGAGAAGGCAACCAGATAACGCGATGCTTTCAACCTGATGCGGGAATGCATAATTACCGTACTTATAAACGCGTTGCGTTGGCGTCTTTCCTGCCCAAAAGCCTTGATAATCGCCATGTGGGAGATTAGCTCAAATAGTTTATTCGTCGCGTAAGAATTGTTCTCCCAAAGTTGTTTACCTACCAAAACTAATTTTCTCCGTATAGCCAACTGCAGAAACGCCAACACCGGGCCTATCGTCAGTAAAACAAGGGCGATTTTAAAATTCAACCAGAATATGATACCTAAAGTCAAACACAGAGAAATACTGTTTGCGGCTAAAGAGGGTATGCGTTGGAATAACACTGCACCGATATTCTCCAGACTGGAAAAACTATGGATATATTCTCCAATAGAATAGTTCTGGAAATTGGCTAAATCAAGAAAACATATTTTGCTTAGTAGTCTTCCGGCCAAACTAATTGATAGCTTGACCGAGATTCTCTCTCTTAAGTAATCACTAGAGGCATTAATGATTGTTCCTAGAATGAATGCGCCTGCGCCTAAGATTACGCACGACAAGAAACTTGGGTAATTCTTATTAACCAGGGATTTGTCGATAAAAGTTCGCGAAAGATACGGCAGGATAAGAAAACTTAAAGAGATGCTGATCTGAAATAGGAAAAAGGTAAGGATCTCTCTTTTAAAGGTAGCCGCAAGTTTAAATCTTTTCAGTAAAGGCATAGTCATATTTTTAAACATTTGCAATGCGAAGCATCGTATATTCCATAGTATAAGTAAAATAATTCTTCCAGGTATTTTTTCTGAATAAAAACCTTGAACCGGGCTTCCTCGGGGTTGAAGCCGGCCTATATTTATGCCGCAAGGCGTAGGTTAAATCAGGGGAAAACAATTTACCCTGATGCGTTGAAAGGATAGACCTATGCCTGATCCTATCAATATTATATTTTCTGGGATTATTAAAAATGTCTGTCCCCTCTTCAAGCCAGAAACGATGATTGCCTATCCCGTGAACAAAAGGCAAGGCTTTATATAAAGCTCGGGCATCGCTTAGCTGACTTTCGTAAGACTGGGTAGGGAACCCCTGGATCAAAAGAATCATATTTTTTAAGCCCACCTGGCTTGAATCTGACAATATGCGAAAAATATCCTTTACAAAAGTACCCTTGCCCATTTCATCTAAAACCCTCTGCTGGAAAGATTCTACTCCCCAGAATATGAACCGGCATCCGGAACGGTACATATTTCTTAATAGTTCTGCGGTAAAATCATTTTCAGGTTTAAGCATGACCGCATAAAAAATACTGATCCGCGATTTAATAAGTTCCCTGCTTATCGCTGCCATATCCTTGGCGGAGATGATTTCATCGGCAAAACAGATATACTTCACCCCTAACTTCGTATATCCTTTTAATTCCCTTACCAGATTCTTTATCGAGCGCGTCCTATATTGTGTTCCGTAAGTCCTGTAGTGCGCGCAGAAAGAACATCTGCGCCAATAGCAACCTCGCGAGAACAACGTTGAGACCACGGGAATCGGAAGAAAATATCTTTTAAGATTAAAATCTGTGAAATCCGGGAAAGGAATACTATCGAGATCTTTGATCAACCGCTCCCTGCTCTCGATATTAACCCCCCTGTCTCGGTAAACAATGTTGGGGACATCCGTAAATCTGCCTGTTTTAATGGCCCTGAGGAGACTCACGACGCCTAGCTCTCCTTCTTTGTAAACTACAAAATCGATATAATTGCATAGTTTTAAAAACTGCTTGCGATTTATGTGGGCAAAATAAGCGCCTCCAAAAACGATCTTAGTGGGGAAACGTCTCTTTATTGCCTTGGCCAGCGCCAATGAATAATAAAGCTGTTCGCTTGTAAAAATTGAAAAACCTAACAGATCGGGTTTTTCTGCAATAATCCTAAGTATATCGCCATGTAAAAGGATCTTGTTTACCGCCTTGTCATCGCCTTGCACATTCCGCTCAAGGCGTTCCCGCAATATACTATTCAAGCATTCGGTGAGTTCTTTGGAAAGGATAAAGAACTCTGAAATCAGATTGCCCATATTTGGTAAAGATATTCCGGGACGACAAGATGCGATAGAAAGGCTTGCGCTGACTATATGTAATTTTTTTAGCTTCGCATTATTTTTGAGGCAAAGTATACCTTCGCAGGAAGACGAGTGCGCATGAGGACAAAAACAACAAAGTCCCCGTAACCCTGACAAAAAATCGCTATCCTCAAGATGATGGTAAAACTCATTTGAAAGATCGATGTTCTTCACCTCGATCGCGGGCATATTTTTCTCTACAAAACCTTTAAGGTACGCAATCCCTAATGGAATATATGAAAAAGACGCAAACGGGCTAAACACAAATACGGTCTTCATCTGCGGGTCCTGATAAAAGGGATCAGTGAACGCTCGGGCTTAAAGCCTAAACGGTAGAAAGAAACCCTTCTCGCCAAACTTTTACATAACTCCATCTGTGCCTTTAAACACGGAGGACCCCAGAAAACGGGGAAAGTGTTTGGAAAAAGGGCGGGAAAGGCATCTTTTGATTCCAGGCGGTGACAAATGTGTTTGCGCGCGTGACGGATGAAAAAAACTTTCTTTAATTCCGCCATCCCCGTCTCGGAACTCAGAAAATCATGAAAATCTCCGTGCCATGGCGTCCCGTATATGTAAAACTTTTCTCTAATCATGCGCACAATTACCCTATCGTCGTTTAAGATGCGAGCCCTACTATATTTATACCAAATCCTGGCAGTAGTAGATTTTCCGGCACCGGACTCTCCTGCAAAAAGATACCCGCATCCATTGGTATCGCGCAGGCCAACGCTGTGCATAAATAGCCCCTGGCGCAGGCTTAAGAAATTAATCAGCAAAACCTGGAGAAAATCATATATGATTCCCGAAACAAACCATTCTTTATTTTTAGGGTTGATAAAATAAACAACCCCTCTGCAAAAATTTCTATTTAATAAAACCGCTATGTTCTTGCGCGACACGCCTTGCTTTATTAAATACCCTTCCCCGCACCTAAACAATCTCCAATTTATTTCTCTAGAGGCGGGGTGGCGGGCGAAAAAAAGCCTGGGGCCAAGCGTAAATGCGGGAAAAGAATCTACCACTTTCACCGTTAATCTTATCTGTGCTGGCTTTTTCCCGTGATACAGAAATTGGCCGTACCTCCATCCCGAATCCAGTCCTATTGGTTTGACCGGAAAAACACTTTTTAGCGCAATAACCACATCAGCGATTTTGATTTTAACAATATTCATTTTTCTTATAGTGTTCTGCATAGAAAACGCGCATTAGCGCAATAATAATCAATGGGCGCCTCTTGATTGCCGCACTCCAAAAAGGCCCTGCCAGGGCAACTTTGGCACAGCGACCGAATGCGACAATCTCTACAGCGAGAGGGCATGGTAAACTTCTGCTATATCCAACAAAGGTTTTCTCACCATATTGCACATAAAAATCATGCCAAAAGGGTCAACGTGAAACTCATTTATGCCGGCTGCGCAGCGAAACAAATACCGGTTCATCTCGGCATCCCTCTTCGCTCCGTCAATCTCCCCAATAGGAATATTATTGCATTCTCTGTTTACGCGAATAATCTCTTGAGGTGTAAGGCGTAAAGGAATAGCCGCCAGATCGCCATCTAAGCGCGGATTAATAAGAAAACTCATTTCATGAAATAACCCTTTCCCTAAAAAGAATTTTCTAATCTTGGGTATCTCATGCATATTCTGCCGCGTAGCCAGGGTTTTTATCTTAAGCGGGAGATGATTATCTAATAATAATTGAATACCTCGAAAAGCCCTTTTAAAGGATCCTTTGACTTGCGCAATCTCTTCGTAAACGTCAGGCCTTATTCCATTTACCGTTATCTCAATATTAAAGGGGGGATAGTGTTTAAAAAGAGATGCTATTTTCTCTGAAACCATAACTCCGCTTGTAAAGATAGTAATAATAAAACCTTTTTGTCTAGCGTATATATAAATTTCCTTAAAATCGCGATGAGCTAAAGGATCCCCTCCGGTCAAACAAAGCCATAAAACTCCGGCCTTTTGGATCTTATCGAGCAAAAGGAAAACTTTTTCTGTAGAGAGCTCTCTTGAGGTTAAAGAAGGCCTATTATAGCAATCCGCATAACAATGCCGGCAATGTAGGGGACATTTAAAGGTAAGCTCGAATTGACATCTGGCAACACCGGGCCCAACCAAGAGTTTTTCGAAGAATTGAGAACTAAAATCTTTATAAGCTTTTTGCTGCATTTATAAGAATTTAAAATTTTTGATTGGGTACCCCGAAAATATAAAGCGCGGGTACTCCGTTAGGATAAAAAATAATTTTCTCCGGAGTTGCATCAGGATAGCTTTGGCGGAAATGCTTATAGAATAGCTGAAAATCAAATTCTTCCTTGCGGTAATCTTCAGAGTGTGAATCCGGAGCCCAGACCACAAAAAATGTTCCTTTCGCTTCTTTATGAAGAAAATTATTGGCAGAGGAATCCCCGTATAAAAAGTAACCCAAATAAGCCTTAAGGGGCTCCATCCACACATCTTGGCGTATCTCATAATCTCTGATCTCGGGTATTTTGCTTAAGTACGCGGCTGCCTCTCTGCAGCCATAGCTGTTATAACGGCATTCCTCAAAGTCCTGCGGAGCTTTATAATAATAAGTTACTAACTGCCAGAGGCTTGAAGAAAATAATATTACAAAAACAGCAAACCCCAACGACTTAAGCACTATCCTGACAAGAAACCTTTGAGTATGATGATAATTAAGCAGCGCTGCAATAATCCTTGCCGAAAAAATCAAAAGCGGAGGCATGATCACGGTAAAATAATAACGCTCCGCGCCGAATCTTACTCCCGCGATACCCCCAAGGTACCCCAACGCCAGCCAAAGTAATAATATTTTATCTTCGGGTTTTCTCCTATATAAGGAAACCGCGATAGACGCCAAAACAAGGAAAAAGCTCACAGGATGAACTAACAGCGGATATTCTAAAGCCCTACCGAATTGAAACCAAGCCTTGGTGAAAAATATTCCTTTTAGCGTAGGAACAAATTTTAATGCGGCGTTTTCATATGCTTTTAAAAATAATGCCGCCAATCCCTGTTTAATAGTATAGTCTGGGTAAAACATACCCATAACCTTTTGGCCATACGCAGTTAGTTTGCCGGTAAAAAATAGATAGAGAAAGGGAAAAACTATTATAGCAAACAATATTATGCCTAAAAGGGCTGTTTTGGGTTTCAACCAGAGCGGTTCTTTCCTAAGCCACAAAATACTAGCTAAAAAAATCGGCAAGAATAAAAGCGAGGACTGGTAGGTATAAAATAAGGCGGTGCCAAGCAAGAAACACGAACTTAGGAACCATTTATCATTTTTTTGATGTACTGCCTTGTAAAGGCTTAAAAAAATAAGGCAGCCGAAAAGCGGCGGGAGAACCATTGTGGTACCAACCCTGCTTTGAATCACATGCCAGGGTAAGAAACATAATAACGCCGCGGAGATTAAGCCCGTTTTCCTGCCGTATAGCTCTGTTCCCAGCGCGTAGAGCGCTATTATCGTGGCTAAGCCAAGCGCAATCGCAGGTATGCGCACTATATATTCCGGGTTTAAGAATATTTTCTTGGAAAATGCTACTAAATAACAAAATATAGACGGGATATAACCGTGGAAACAGGCAACGGGAAGGCCTAAAAATTTATCAAAGTATTGCGTTGACCACAAATGCCATCTAACCTCATCGTGGTTTAAAGGAAATAGGCTAAGATTATACAACCGCACCACAAACGCCGAAATTAAGATCGCTAAAATTACCATTATATTTTAAGTCTAGGTCTCTAAATAACCCTCTCCGGAATTTATGTCCCAGATATTGTAGTCACCCTTACCTAAAAATTTATTTGCGGCATAGATTCCGGTCAACAAGGCATGATCGGAGTTGTCGTACCGAAAGAGCCCTGCCCTGCCCATAGTTTGAAAATTGGAGAACTGCCTTAGGTATTCGCGGATAACGCCGACACTCTCCTGATACCCGAGAGAATAAACCGGATAGGCATCGGCGTGGCGACTGACAAACGCATTAATAAGGTACCTGCGGGAGACTATACCTACTTTCTCAAGCTCATCTACCGCAAAATTAATCATATCCACGTCATTAATATTCCAGATATTGTCTGCCTCATCGCAGAAATACTCCAAGCCCAGAGATGTCTTGTCTCCATCAGGAACCATAGCCGGACTCCAATTCTTATAATTCTGCACCCGGGCTAATCTTACGCTCGGGGAATGGATATATATCCACTGGTCCGGGAATACGTCTTTTTTATCCAGAATTATATTTACGGTAATAAAACTCCTAAACCTCAATTTCCCCGCGGCCTTTAAAATATGTTCTGGCGGAGCGGGCTCAAGAGAATTTACCAAATGCGTGAGCGGGGCGCTTGAGAACAAATAATCAACCGAAACTTCTTCTATTTCCCCGCATGGAGAGCCGCGTATCTCCATAGATAGCATTCTTCTACCGTCGTGCCTTATTTTAGAAGCGTTCTTGCCGAATAAGAATCTAGACCCCAGATTGTCAATTTCCTCTTTCATTCTGCGGTAAAAATCTCCCGGCCCTCTCAAAGGATAGAGGAATTCTTCGCAGAGCGTCTTGGGCGAATTCCTGCTCTTTCTTATTATGGCCTTCTCTATGGCTACCCTTAAAGATAGACCTCTGATCCTCTGATTTGCCCAGTCTGAAGATATATTCTGACAAGGCATCCCCCAGACCTTTTCAGTGTAAGACTTAAAAAATATTTTAAATAGCCGCTTGCCGAAATAATGACTGATCCAATCTTCAAAGGTATCTCCTTGTGGAGAGGAAAGGTATTTATTCTTCAGATAACTGGCTACGCAAAGAACGCTTTCTAGCGGACCTAAGTTAAAAAATGTATTGGCGAATGAAAGGGGATAATTGAAATATTTCTTACGATAATAGATGCGCGAACACCGCCTTACCTTCAGCATCCGACCGTTCATGATGCCGCCCCAAAGCCTATTTACCTCTAGTGAGGAGCTGATGAAACGGTGCCCTCCGATGTCGAAGAGATAACCGCTGGATTCAAGTGTCCGGCACAGTCCGCCAGATACCTTTTCTTTCTCTATAACGGCTGCCGGCCGGGCTGCCTTTGCCAGGGTATACGCGCAACCCATCCCCGCCGGTCCTGCCCCGATAATTATAATCTTGGATAATGGCATATATTACCTTTGCGAAAATTTTTCATATTCGGATAAGACATCATCTACTTTGCCATCCATCCGGATACGTCCTTCATCCAGCCAGATCGCCCTTTGGCAATATGCCCTCAAAAAATTATTATCGTGCGAAGTCATAATAACCGTTTTCCCCGAAGAAACAATCTCTTTAAAATATATTTCACATTTTTTAGCAAAACTCTGATCCACAAACACCAGGCTTTCATCAAATATCATGAATTCGCCTTCTGTTTTAAAAAATACGCTAAAAGCAAGCTTCTGCAACTGCCCCGAGGATAGATTTTTGAGCTGGGCAAAACGCAGGTGAATAAGCTCGGCCATTTCTAAAATCCGGTCCACTTGTGGCTCTAGAATCCGTCGATTAAGTCCATGGACCGCACCAAATAAATAAATATTATCGGTAACGGAAAGCTCTCCGTTAAAACCAACCCAGAAACGAAATAGCGCCCTAGTTCCGCACTCTATTTTAATATTACCCGAGGTTGTTTCGTAAATGCCTGCGAGGATCCGAAGTAAAGTCGTCTTCCCAGAACCATTCTTCCCCACAATTGCTAATTTCCCTCCTTTTTGGAGAGAGAAAGAAACGTTGCGCAAAGCCCAATGTTCTTTCATAAGAGACTTATTTTGCAGCAAAGAACTGATTGACCTCAGGAACAATCTCTCTCTCTGAAATACAAGAAAACGTTTTGATATATTTTCTGCCGAAACGCAAATAGTATCCGTCATATTCTCTCTATCATTAAGTTTTCAAATACATGGAATAAAATATACCCTAGTCCAAAAATAGAGATTCCCATGAATAGCGCCTGCAAATAAGTAGCCCAATTCACATTCCCGCCTTCCAGTAAAACACTCCTGAAGGAAAGCAAAATTGGCGTGAATGGATTTAGATAAACTACTAAACGCCTGGCAAAGGCAGAGATGCTGTCTAGGGTAAAGAAAACAGGAGTAATAAAAAAAACAAAGCGGGAAAATATGGACCAGATGTGTTCAATATCCTTGTTAAAAGCATGGGCTACCGCAAGCATACTGCTCACCCCGATAACAAAAGCTATATACGCAGCAACTAATGGCAACAGCAACAGAAAAGACCTCAGAGTAAAGGAGGCATAAAATAAACTTAATACGACACATAATGTTAGCTCAACGATAAACTTACAGGTATGAATAAATAAATCTGCCAGCATAATATTTTCCCGGGGTATGGTAGAACACAACACTATCTCTCTGCTACTTTCAAAAGATTTAAGTAAATACGTCGTTGCGCTTATAAAATAATTTAAAGTGCTGATGCCAACTAACAGATAAAGCGCGTAATTTTTAACACTAGCGCCAAACCGATCTTTGAACATAGCGTACATTATCGCTAACATAACAAGGGGGCCAAACAAACTCCAGACAAAGCCTAAGGGAGAATTGAAATCGCTCGATTTAAGCTTAGCCCGGATTAATTCTCTCAGCAGATTAAAATTATCCAGCGCAAAGAGCCTTCGTAATCTAAGATTTATTTTCTTAAGATAGCGAAAATGGTTACTGCGCATTAGAGGTCCTCTTGTGTATTAAATCGGCAAAAATTCTTTGGAGCTGCCCGGAGAAAAATGCATATCTTTTACCATTCTTCGCGCTGCAGCAAGTTCATGTTCGTTATGCCCGAAGAGAACAAATTGCCATTGTAAAACTGGAAATTTTGAACGATATCGACTTTTATAATGATTAATCGTTCTGATATTCTCAATCACTTTGTTAAAACGCCCCCCCCTTCTATATATCTTATATACATCCTGAGTTGCGCCATCAATAGAACAAAACATCCCTTTAAGTTTATACCTAACAAATGTGAAGTTTTTCCATCCCTACCGAACCAATCCCCATTCAAAAACGCGAAAAGGTTATCTTCCCCGCTATCCTGCCGGATTGATACACGAACCCGCATAGCCTTAAAATAAAGACAGACAATATTTTTTTAAAAAAACCGTAACGATTAACCTTAAAACAATGCAAAGTTATCTTACGCCTCAGCGAAAAATCAAGGGGAGAATACGCATATGTTTTTTCAAGAATAATATTGTGTTTCCCGTAAAAAAAGATCTTCTTCATCCATATCGCTAAATTAGTAACTTCAAGATGAACAACTCGCATATCATCTAAATACGCTATTTTAAAACCCGGATACGCGCATTGGCACCTGTGGATTATCTCTGTGTCTCCGGGAATAGGCCATTCCTTAAATTTTCCAAGCTTCCTAAAAATATCTACTTTTATGGCCATATTGTTGGTATAACCGTAGTAATACCTGTTGAGCCTATTTGCCAGAATATATTTTATTCTAGTATTGTGGTAATCTTCTACAATTTTTAAAACCCGAGAAATTTTCCTTCCGGAAAAGACTCTGCCTAAGACGATATCCGCATTACACGTATCCATGCCCCGAGAAATTTGCGCAAGCCAGTCCTTAGAAACCACACAGTCAGCGTCAGTAAAAACGATGATCCCGCCCTTGGCAATTTCAAGTGCGGAGTTACGGGCGGCGTAAACATTTCTTCTATTTTCGTAAAGCAGCTTTATTTCTCTAAACTGCTTAACGATTGCCACGGAATTATCTGTCGAACCGTTATCTATAAAAATAAGCTCATATTCAGACTTGTCAAATTCCTGGCTTAAAAGAGATTCGGCGCACTTACGGATATATTTTTCCTCGTTCAGAAACGGGACTATAACAGAAAATTTCATGGGTAAAGCCGTATTCTTGGTTAAGCCTTAGCCCTTTTGTTTACAACATCGCGGACATATTTTAACTGGGCTATCTTATTTTTCACTCCCACCGTCCAATTTGCATGATGCATAATAATATTCCGGGGAACCGGGAATTCCATATCCGGCCTCCAAATACATTCATTAACGATGCCGGGGCTAAAAAACTCCCGGGGCAAATAAGTCCATTTTATTTGATAGTCATTCCCGATCCTGGTTAACAATAAAGCTATTTTTTCAGATACTCCATCCCATCGGTTAACTTTAGCCAAAAGGCTTTTTACTAAACAATACTTGCGTTTATCATACTTATTACTTAATTTCTCAAAAAGTAAATAATTTAAGGCGTCCTGGTCGTCTTTATCCTCATTCTCTAACATACATTTTCCCGCATCGGTCCATAAATTGAGAGTCTTTTGGTTGGCGCGGCAGACAAAAAAACCTGTGCATAACTCCCCCTTAGACGAATTACGCTGAAAAAGCATATCTCTGCCTTTAATTAATTTCATCAATGTCCTTTGGGAAGGCCGGAAAAAATACACATCTACATCTGAGAAGATAAATACCTCTCCCCAAGTATCCTGGATTGCCTGAATAATCAATTCTACCTTGCGCAGCACAGTCTGCTTGAACTCTGAACTTCTATACAAGTGGTCCCTCTCCTGTCCAATCTGTTCCATCTGCCGAATAGTTAACTCATAATCATCCTGCAAAGAAGGAATAAACCAGTTTTCCTTTAGGGCTGAATGGGAGGGAGTATAGAACGCGTAAAGTTTCATCTATTTATTCTGGGCATATTCCTGATTTTCCAATATCCTGATAATCTGTTTGCAGGTACCCTCTAACGTAAAATATTCATCCCGCAGCTGCCTTATTTTATCCTGCCTTTGTTTAATCTTCTCAGCAGAATAGGCGTAAATTATTTCAGGTATATTTACGATGTCCTTCACATTAATACTGATACTAAACGCATCCCAATCCAACCGATTCTTATAAGGCAGCCACTCCAAATCGTCCCATATATAAATAGGTATTGCCCCTAAATCCATAGCCTCATACAGCCTAAAAGAGGTTCTTCCGTAACCGCGGGGGCATAAAGCAAATACAGACCTGCTAGTAACGGCAATAAAATCATCCATGCTGCCCTTACCGAAATAAAAGCCCGGCTTATCTCTTAATCTTTTAAACATCTCGCTCCTTACGCCGGTTCTATCATGCGGGCCGCTCAATTCTCCCATAAAAGAACAGAGTATATTCCTTTCTACCCTTCTAGGATGTAATTTTCCCCTTAAAAGAGGTATAGGGATGTCGCCTACCCCTCCTCCTGCAAAAATTAAAACATTACCGGGTACCCCATCTAGAATACCGTCGTCGTTTTGGACTATGGTAAAATACTTTTCATCAGCTTTAACATGTTCATCAATGAATGCTTTAATTTTCTTAGAGGATGATTTTCCATATCTATGATAACAATCCGTCCACCATATTGGAATAAAGATGCGCTTAATTTTATTACTTTTAACGATAGCTCTTTCATTCTTACACCAAAAATCAAAAAAATAGTTCTCTATCCAAGGCCCAGTGTATCCATTCCAAGAAATCCATAATGGCCGCAGTTCCAGAGGCGAATTTAACCTAAAAAAACTGGACGATTTATGAAAAAGGCTGATTTGAACCCAATGCATTTGGTCTTTTATCCTAAACATATCTTTTAGTATACGTAGGACAACAGCATGGGCGTTTTGTAAAACAGAGCTGACTATTCTTATTCCAGCCACTAATCTATACCCCAAGCTCGAACGAATCAAACGGTATTTAGCCACTCTGAATATGTCCTCTTTACATTTAATAAAAATGTACCTATCCTCATCGTCTATGCGTAAATCGACATCGGGAGAACACCAAGGACCAATTTTAGGCACAGGAAAATATATTTCCGTGGCATTAGACAAGAATCCCGCCCACCAACTAAAGCTGCTGGCGGATAATACAATTTTCTTAAAAGACATAATGAACCAAAAATCATCCAAGGCACTGAATTCATTATGGAATATAACCGGATTGTATTTTTTAAAAAGTTTCATAAAAGGGTCGTGTGGCCCGTCAGTGCAGATAAAAACCCTCTCGAAACGCGCTAAAGAAAGTGCCTCATCAAAATAGGAAAATGGCTGGTCATGGCCTCTGTTTACATAGTCCGTCCTGCGTATATGTAAGACGATATCTTGTGTATTAGCCTGCCTTATCTGCGGGGAAAAGGTATTAAGCCAGTTTAACCTTATGGTATCCTTGAATTCTTTGTAGTATTCATACCTCTGGAAGAAACCATCTTTTAAAATGATCTTTCTCTTTGTCTTATCCTGCAAGATCGATCTCAAATTTACTTTGTGCCCGGAAAGAACGCATGATGGGTAATCGGAATAATCAAAACCTCCAACTTCCTTCTGGGTGTTAGGGAAACCTTCAATATGGCTGGCCTTTAATTTAAGCCCCAAATTCTCGGCTAATATTCTTCCAAAGCAATATTGAAAAAGTCTGTTCCCCAGCCTGCCTTCATAAATTATCTCTACCATATCATTTTATTAATAATATATCCTCTGTGCACTATAGCGGATTCCAGTTTATAATACCTAGCCTTCTTATTATGGATGATTCGATAGCATAATAAGTCTGCCTGAGTAAACAAATCGGCCTTAAAACCCCCGATTTTATAAACCTAACGAATCCAATGACTTTAGTAGCTAAAGATATCGGAACTTTGCTGAAATTAGGCACATACCCAAAATCTCTAAAGGCTACAAAACTTACATTAACTTCCAGTGAAGCAGAACCAAAATGATCTTTTTGTATCTTTTCAGTCTCTTCTATCGTCAGCGGCCAATTTGAAAAGGTCTTGCTTTTCTTCGAAATTATTGAAGCGCTGAATAAGAATGGGTCGTATCTACATTTTGCTATCTTAAAGATCCTCACCCATAGATCATAATCAAACGCATTGTTGTACGATTCATTGAGAAAACCTGCTTTTTCTAAGACCCTTTTGCTAAAAAAAACTGATGGCTGATGCAGATAATCCGTTATCGCCAGCGTCCTCAGGTGCACCATAAAAGGCGTTAGCTTCATAAAAGGTATGCTGTCTTCGTTTAGGTAAAGAGCATCTCCAAATATTAAATCCACAAAAGGAAACCTGATAAATTGTCCGGCTGCTTCTTTCAATGCTCCGTCACGATAGAAATCGTCGGCATTAAGCCAGGCGCAGATTTGGCCCGTAGACCTCTTGAACCCCGCGTTTAAGGCCTGCACCTGCCCCCCATCGGTTTTTGATTGCCAAAAAGCAAGGCTTTTCTCATACTTTCGTATAATCTCTACGCTCCCATCCGTAGACCCTCCATCCATAATTATATACTCCAGATTAGGATAATCCTGGCCTAGCACGCTCACAATTGTTTTCTCCAAAGTATCAGCTTGATTCAAAGAAGGCGTCACTACTGATATCTTGGGGTAATGGTTACTAAATATTTGCCGCATTTTTACATATTTCTGATATCTAAAATATTGATTGATTTATACCATTCAATGGTTTTTGCAAGCCCGGACCTAAAATCAACCCTGGTTTTAAAATTGATGGCCCTTTGCGCATTTTTTATGTCCAAGCACCTTCGTGGTTGACCGTCCGGTTTTGCACTGTCCCAGACGAACTTACCCTTAAAACCGCAAATTTTTGCAATCATAAGCGCTAATTCTTTTATGGAGATCTCTGTCCCTGAACCAAGATTAAGCGCTTCAGGACTATCGTATTTCTCCATAGCCGTTACGATGGCCCTAGCTCCATCTTCCACATAAAGAAAATCTCTTGTGGGCCTTCCGCTGCCCCACAGGACAACCATTTTCTCGCCATTTTTTACCGCCTGATAGGCCGGGTAAAAAAACGCATGTCCCAGCGTATGCTCGCGGTCATAAAGCACCTCAATACGCTGATTGAGCCTATCAAGCAGCTTGCCAAGGCTGATTTTTTTGTGCCTGTACTAAAAGCATCTTTTTGGCCAAACCATAGGCAGCGTTGGTCTCCTCGGGATAGCCCTTCCAGATGTCATCTTCTTTAAAGGGGACAGGGGTGAACTTCGGATAAGCGCATATTGTCCCTACAGATATGAATTTCTTTATCCCTTTCTTACGCGCCTCTTCCATAAGCTGAATTCCCATGATCAGGTTGTCATAAAAGAGCGTTGCGGGATAATTAAGATTATATCCGATGCCGCCCACATCCCCAGCCAAGTGTATTATTGTGGCGGGCTGAGTAGTCTTTAATAATCTATTTATGTTAGATAATTTGCGTAAATCGAACTCTTTCCGGGAAAAAGTGAATATATTACGATATCCTTTCCCGTGCAAAGTTTTTAAAACATATCCACCCAAAAAACCATTTGCCCCGGTAACAACAATGGGTTCATAAACCATATTTCTGCTATTCACCTCTATTCTTTGCCCTTGCCAATCCAAATAGAAAACCGCAGGTAATGCCCAGCGCCATAACAATATTGTCCAAAAAGGTGAAGAAAGTTGAAACCAATGCAAATGCCATTCCGCTTTCATTTAACAAAAATCTCAAAAAGCCAATATTGAGCGCCACCCATAGCAAAACCGGGCATAAAATAAATAATTTAAGCGGTATAAACAAGAGAGTTGCCGGGGCCAGGCAGACACTAATCAACTGCTCTACGGGGGAGTGGGCAAAACCCACCTTATTTCTTCCTAGCTGTTTCCAACCTTTAAATTTTAGAAAAATATTTGCCCAATAAAAACAAATATTAAAATCATTTTTTAACAATGACCAAAAATTATATTTTTTAAGATGGATTACTTCTAAATCCGTTAAAAAAAATATATTCTTACCGTGGGAAACTAACTGCTGACCATAGGCGGTATCTTGTCCGTAACGATAACTACTATTGCAAAGGTTTGCGGCATCCCGCCGCATAGCGCAGATTGACCCAAATAAGAAATTAACCCTTTTCGGAAGTTTTCTAAAAATATAATGCATATAAAGATTCTTATACTGGCTAAAAAAATCTTTATTGGGATGTTCTTTGGAAAACAGGCCTGTCAAGGCGTCTGTTCTCCGGTTATTTTCAAAATAACCGGCAATCCTATTAAGCGTATCTTTCTTTATTACTATGTCGGAATCTACAGCAACAACAATCTCCCCATTAGCCGCGCCTATGCCCATCCTGCGCGCATAGTTTTTACCAAGATTCTTTTCTAGTCTTATAACCTTATCGGCGTATCTTCTAGC
>JAPLLP010000093.1:0-8249 GCA_026387515.1 Candidatus Omnitrophota bacterium
TCTTTATGGGTGACGTGGGTTCTCTTGCGCTGGGCGGAGCCTTGGGGATCGTTGCGCTTTTAATCAAGAAGGAACTATTGTTGGTTATTGTTGGTGGGATATTTGTGATCGAGGCTTTATCGGTTATCCTGCAGGTAGGGGCATTCCGCTTGACCAAGAAGCGCATCTTTAAGATAGCGCCCATCCACCATCACTTTCAATTCCTGGGTTGGCCAGAGAGCAAGGTGATTACCAGGTTTTGGATCGTGGCCATCCTTCTAGGCCTGCTGACCTTAGTCACGCTCAAACTAAGATAGTATTATGCGTAACAGTGATTATTTCAAAGGTAAAAAAGTAACGGTGGTGGGCCTGGCCCGTTCAGGGTTGGCCTGCGCTAATCTACTTTACGATTTAGGTTCTGAGGTATGGGTTAGCGAAATAAATGATAGCCCTGTCACTCGCCAGAGCGCCGCTAGACTTAAAGTTCCTTATATTAAGCTTGAATTAGGCAGGCATACCCGGGAATTCATTGAGGGCAAGGATCTGGTAGTAGTTTCTCCGGGCGTGGCCAATACTAGTTTACCGGTGGTCTGGGCACAAGAATCGGGGATTCCTGTATTAAGCGAGATAGAAATAGGGTGGATGCTCTGTCCGGCTAAGATTATCGCGGTTACCGGTTCAAGCGGTAAGACCACAGTGACCACCTTGATTGCCCGGGTTCTTGCCACTGCGGGTAAAAAGGCTTTTGCTCTGGGTAATATAGGGAGTCCTTTTTGTCAAGAAGTGGCAGAAATTTCTCCCGGGGATTTTGTTTCTTTGGAGGTAAGCTCTTTTCAACTAGAAAGGATTAGGGGTTTTAAGCCAGATATAGCGGTGATGCTTAATATTAACCGTAATCACCTGGACCGGCATAAGGATATGCAGGAATATATAGATGCCAAAAAGCATATCTTTATGAATCAGGACGGGGGTGATTTTCTTGTAATAAATAAAGAGGACGAGGTATTGGTAGAGATAGCCAGAGAGGTAAAATCCCGCGTTGAATATTTTTTTCCACAACCGCCGTGGAATCCGAATCAGGCAGCGGTAATAAAGGTAGCCCAGCTCCTAAATATAAAAGAAGATGTATGTAGAAAAGTATTTAAAGATTTCAAGGGGTTACCTCATCGCCTGGAATTCGTGGCTGAGATAGGCCAGGTCAGGTTTATCAATGATTCCAAGGCTACTTTAGTTGAGTCGGCTATTTGGGCGATTAGCAATATTTCCTCGCCTATTGTGTTGATCGCGGGAGGCAAAGATAAGGGCGTGGATTATAGCGGTATTTTACCGGCGGCAAAAGGGAGGGTTAAAGAGGTTATTTTGATCGGCCAGGCAAAAGATAAGATCAGGGACGCGCTTTTTGGTAAGCTTCCTTTGAGCGAGGCCTCAAATTTAAAGCAGGCGGTGGAGATGGCTTATAATAAGGCCTCTTCGGGAGATTGCGTATTATTGTCTCCTATGTGCTCTAGTTTTGATATGTTTTCCAGTTATGAAGAGAGAGGGGATGAATTTAAGAGGATGGTTATGGATCTGGCGAGGGCAAAATAGATGGTCCGCAATATACGCATCAACCTTTTTATGGTTACGGTAATTTTAATCTGTATCGGCGTAGTGATGATTTACAGCGCCTCCAGCATCTATGCCCAGGAAAGATACAGAGACGGCTTTTTCTTTTTAAAAAGGCACCTGAGTTTTCTGGCCATAGGGATAGCTTTGACTTTCCTGGTGATGTGCCTGGATTACCGCAAGTTTGCCAAATATTCAAAGCCCATACTTTTATTGGCGCTTGTGCTTTTGGTGTTGGTGTTGATACCGGGCATAGGCAGGGAGGTTTCCGGCGCGCGCCGCTGGTTCAGGTTCAAATTTATCAGCTTCCAGCCCTCGGAATTCGCAAACCTTGCGTTAATTATTTATATAGCGGATTTTATCTCGCGTAGAAAAGATGAAATCAGGAATTTCTGGAAGGGTTTTATGCCGCCCATGGCAGCCTTAGGCGTTACCGTGATTTTGATCCTTGTCCAGCCGGACCTGGGTACTTCCGTGGCCTTGTCTGTGGTAGTACTGATCATGCTTTTTGTGGCCAGGGTGAGATTGAGTTATCTGGTTACGGTACTCCTGGCAAGTATCCCGGTTTTATCGATCCTGATACTTAGCGCCCCTTATAGAAGGGCGAGGATCATGGCTTTTTTAAACCCTTGGCAGGACCCCAAGGGGGTTGGTTTCCAGATTATACAATCGCAGGTCGCCCTGGGTTCAGGCGGGATATTCGGGGTGGGGCTGGGGCATTCCAAACAGAAACTGTTTTATCTGCCGGCAGCGCACACGGATTTTATTTTTTCCATAATCGGGGAAGAGCTGGGCCTGGTAGGGACCGTGGGGGTGATAATTTTATTAGCATACTTCATTCTGCAGTGCATAAAGGTGGTGAAGAACGCCCCGGATGATTTCGGTTATTTTCTGTCGCTCGGATTGATCTCGATGTTCTGTTTTAAGGCGATCATCAATATTGGAGTTTCATGCGGGCTTCTGCCTACTAAAGGGCTGCCGCTTCCTTTTATAAGTTACGGCGGATCTTCGTTTATATTTGATATGATAAGCGTAGGCATCCTGATGAACATCGCCCGCACCGGCGATTATCCATAATCATAGACCGTTTCTACCTAACTGATTATGGGACAGAAGTTTGTGTTAGAACTGTCCCCGTTCTTTGAAATATGCGTTAGATTTTCCCTTATTCCTACGTCTAATAAAGATAAAAGGAGGACGTCATGGGAAGAGGGAAAAGGATTTATTTCCAAAATACTGTTTATCATATTTGCATCAGAGGTAATAATAAACAGGCAGTTTTGGCAAGAAACGAAGATAAGATTGCATTTCTAAATAGCCTACAGAAATATAAACTTCGTTTTGATTTTAAACTCCATGCTTTTGTACTTATGGATAATCATGCTCACCTGGCAATCGCAGCGACCAGTCAGAATAATATTTCTAAGATTATGCAGGCTGTAACGTTATCATATAGTCAAAAATTCAGGAAGAAATATAATTATACCGGTTATGTTTGGCAAGGTAGGTTTAAGAGTAGTATAATAGACAAGGAAGAATATATTTTTGCATGTATAAACTATATGCATAATAATCCGGTTAGAGCCAATATAGTGTATAATGCGAGAAAATACCCATGGAGTAGTTACCATAGATATTTTGAAAAATTCGATCCTATGGAGAGATTTATTAGCGTTGATATTTATAAAGGATAATAGGCGATGGGGACAGTTCTATCGTAACTTCTTATGAGACTAAGGATAAAATAGAAACGGTCTAGAAATGAAGATACTAGTGGTAACTGGTAAGAGCGGAGGGCATATATATCCGGCCTTAAGTTTCTTGGAGGCGCTGGAAGAAAGATTTAAGGATGTTGAGATACTCCTGGTGTTGCCGGCTAAAAATGTGCTTAGCGATAAAGGATTACCCAGGCGTAATATTGCCTATTTATCTATTTCGCCGGTCAGCCTTAAGTTAAACAAAAAGAATCTCAAGGGTTTTTTAAATCTCTGTAAAGGTTTTTCTGAAAGCGCCCGCATACTCTCGGGTTTTAAGCCGGACCTGGTGGTAGGTTTTGGCAGTATAGCTTCTCTGCCAATGGTAATTTTGGCCTGGCTTTGCAGGGTCAGGATAATCCTGCATGAGCAGAATGTTTCTCCCTGCAGGGCCAACAGGCTGATGGCGTTTTGCGCGGACAGGATAGCGGTGAGCTTTAAAGAAACGCTGCCGGTTTTTAAGAATTATGAACGTAAGACTGTGGTGACGGGAAACCCCCTGCGCAAACAACTGTCTATATCTCCCCAAAAAGAGGCTTTGGGTTATTTGGGCCTGGGAGAGGATAAGTGTACTATATTGGTTATGGGCTGCAGCCAGGGGAGCCATAATATCAATGCGCAATTCATGCAATGCGTTTCGCTGGCAGAGAATAAATCTTCATTCCAGGTTATCCATTTAGTAGGTGGGAGTGATTATGATGTCCTGGAAAAGGCCTACAAATCTCAAGGGATTGATTTTCGTTTATTTAGCTTTTTAGAATCTATGCAATATGCTTATTCGGCCGCGGACCTGGTGGTCTCGCGCGCCGGAGCTACGACTATCACTGAGTTAATCTTTTTTAAGAAACCCGCTATCTTAATTCCTTATCCGTACGCTTACAGACACCAGCTAAATAATGCCCGGATTTTAAGCGAGCGCAGCTCGGCGGTTATTCTTGAAGAAGATTCTTTGACCGCTTTGGTGTTAAAAAACCAGATACAATCTCTTATAGAAGACCGCGCAAGGCTTGAGGCAATGCGCCGCGGATTTGAAGGCATTATGCCTCAAGATGCCGCAGGGTTATTAGCGGATTTAGCCGGGGAGGCATTTAAGCATGCCTGAGCATTTACATTTTATCGGTATCGGCGGTATTGGCATGAGCGGGATAGCAAAATTAGCCGCAGGCTGCGGCCTGATTGTTTCCGGCTCTGACCTTAAAAGGACTAAGATTACCGATGAGTTAGAGAATTTGGGAGTGCGCATTTATCTGGGGCACGCCGAAGATAATATTTCCGGAGCGGATACAGTGGTGTATTCCTCGGCAATTAAAAAAGATAACCCGGAGTTTCTTGGCGCAATAAAGAATAATATCCCATTGATAAAACGCGCCGAGGCCCTGGCGCGCCTTATGCGCGATAAGTCCGTGATTACCGTTACCGGCAGCCACGGTAAAACTACTACTACTTCATTAATCTATTGTATCCTGCTTGAATCCGGATTATCGCCCACTGCCGCTGTGGGTGGCATCCTGCATAACATCGGGACGAATGCCTGTATCGGGACAGGGGAATTTTTTGTGGCTGCGGCTGATGAATCCGACGGTTCCTTTCTTTATTACCGGCCCAAATATTCCGTGATCACCAACATAGACCGGGAACACCTGGATTATTATAAAGATTTTGAAAAAGAAAAATCCGCCTTCGGGGAATTCTTAAAACTGACCCGGGAAGACGGTTGTATCTTCGCCTGCTACGACGACGCAAACCTGAGAGAAATGCTTAAAACTACCGCTATCAGGCGGGTATTTTTCGGGCTTGATGATCAGTCGGATATCTATCCGCAGGATGTCTGGCTTGACGGGCTCACTTGCGAATTCAACTGTTATTATAAAGGTAAATTGCTGGAGCGTTTTTCCCTTCCTTTGGGCGGAATGCACAATATATCCAATTCCCTTGCGGCAATTGCCGTAGGTTTAGAGCTGGGAATCGCCCTGCCTGTAATCAAGCGCGCCCTGGCAGGTTTTAAGGGCACAGGCAGGAGGATAGAGGTGAAATTCAGGAGCAACGATTATATTATTATTGACGATTATGCCCACCATCCCACGGAGATCAAGGCTACGCTTGCGGCGGTAAAAAATTTAAAACCCCACAACCGTCTGATCGCGGTATTCCAGCCACACCGTTATAGCCGCACCCAGCTATTGCTTGAAGATTTCGCCCGCAGTTTCGATTTAGCGGATTACCTTATTATTACTGATATTTATGCCGCCAGCGAAACTCCCATCCCCGGGGTTGAGGGTAGGTCTATATATGAGAAGATAAAAAAATACGCTCCGGATAAAGAGTTGTATTTTTTACGCAAAGAGGAAATCTTGCCGCACCTTTTAAAAAATATCCGCTCCGGAGATATTGTGGCCACTCTAGGCGCCGGAGATATAATCAAGGTCTGCGATGAATTGGTGGGAAGGCTCAAAAGTTAAGGTAGAAAAAGGTGTCCGTCTATCCGCGTATACTACTTTTAGGATCGGGGGCCCGGCAGATCTTTTTAGCCAGCCAAAGGATGAAAAAGAGTTAAAACTATTGATTAATCTGGCAAAACGGTATAAAATAAATTTTTTAGTGATAGGCGCCGGCAGTAATATTCTGGCTAGCGATAAGGGTGTCCGGGCCCTGGTAGTGCGGTTAGGGGCTCCTTATTTTAAGCGGGTAAGCGCAAAAGATAATTTGGTGATCGCCGGGGCCGGCTGTCCGATGGGCAGGCTTTTAGAATTTTGCGCCAGGCACGGGTTTTGCGGCCTGGAATTTATGGCCGGGATCCCCGGGACGTTAGGCGGATGCCTGGCGATGAATGCCGGGGCCTGGGGAGATTCGATCGTAAGAAAGATTTCTTCTTGCCGGGTGATGGATAAAGCCGGCAGGATAAAGACGCTTAAGAAGAGTCAGATTAAATTTGGCTACCGTAGTTCGTCCTTAGTCGATTATATAATACTTGAAGCCAGGTTTAAATTGGCCAGAGATACAGGGGCCAATATCAGGCAGAGAATAAACAGATGTTTGTATGAGCGTAGGGCCGCGCAGGATCTGGCCCGGCCTTCGGCTGGCTGCGTGTTCAAGAATCCTGATGGGGATTCCGCGGGCAGGCTCATCGATGCCTGCGGCTTAAAAGGAAAAAGGATCGGCGACGCGGCAATTTCAACCAGGCACGCTAATTTTATTGTTAATCTTGGCCGCGCCAGGTCTTCTGATGTATTGAAGCTAACGCATTTGATCAAAAAAGGCGTAAAGCGCAGGTTTAATATTAAGCTTGAGCCGGAAATAAAGTTATGGCAATAATCGCGAAAGAAGATTTTGGGAAGATTGGCGTGTTGATGGGCGGTCCTTCTGCGGAACGCGAGATTTCCCTTAAGTCCGGCAAGGCGATCTTTAAAGCGCTTCTTGAGCGGGGGATCAATGTAGAGGCGATCGATATCACTACCGACAGCATCAAGGAGAACGCGCAATTGTTAAGATCTCGCGGTATTGATTGCGCATTTTTGGCCCTGCACGGCTGCTTCGGAGAGGATGGCCAGATTCAGGGGATACTGGAAGGAGTAGGTATTGCTTATACCGGCTCAGGCGTTTTGGCCAGCAGGTTGGCAATGGATAAGATCGCTTCGCGCAGGATCTTTGAGCAAAAAGGTTTAAATGTCCCGCGTTACAAGGTTCTGGAAAAAAACGTTCCCAAGGCCAGATTTGCCTTAGAAGAGGATTTTAGTTTTCCTTTGGTAGTGAAGCCCGCGAGTAATGGCTCGAGCATCGGCCTTTCCATAGTGGATGGAGAGGGTTCATTTAGTGATGCGATTGAGAATGCTTTTAATTTTGACCGGAAGATCATTATTGAAGAGTATCTGCGCGGCAGAGAGGTGACCGTCGGGATATTGGATGAGAGGCCGCTTCCGGTGATAGAGGTGATCCCTAAGAGGAGATTCTTTGATTTCGAGGCCAAGTATCAATCCGGCTTGACCGAATACGTTGTCCCCGCGGAATTGGAATTTTCCGTGGCCAGAGCAGCCCAGGACGCGGCGCAAAGAGCGCACAAATTGCTGGGGTGTTCGGGTTGCTCGCGAGTGGATATCATCTTAAACAAGGATTCCATTCCCTTTATACTAGAGGTAAATACTATACCCGGTTTTACGGCTACCAGTTTATTGCCTAAGGCGGCAGGTGCGGCCGGTATTGATTTTGGTCAATTATGCATAAGGTTAATCGAGCTGGCTTATGAGAAGACAAAGACAGAATTCTCCCGCAGCCCTTCAGGCGAAAAAGCGCAGGGTCAGTTTTAGTTATCTGATTTTTTTTATAACGTCGTCGTTGGTCCTGATTTTTGCCTTCGGCTTCATTAGGCTGGTGGCGGTAAATTCCGGTTTTTTTAAAATAAAAGATATCGTGGTAAGGCGGAATTTTAAGTATCCGGCGCCTGCCTCGCTCGACGTAGCATACTTAAAAGGAAAGAACATCTTCGCGGTTGACCTGGAAAAAGAATCATCTTATCTGGGGCAAGTGTATCCGAACTATAAAAGGGTGAGATTGTTCAGGATATTCCCCGACCGCTTATTCGCTGATTTTGTCATCCGCAGGCCCATCGCCTATGTTAAGTTATACCGCTTGTTCTATGTGAGCGACGACTTGATTTTATTTTCCGCGCCATTAGATGTCCAGGATTTACGGTTACCGGTTATTACGGGCCTTGAGACCAGGATATTCGGCCCCAAGTCAGGGGTTAGATATACTAATAAGGAATTAGTGCTGGCCTTAAGAGTGATAGGGGAAGTTAGGTTGAACCGGGCGTTACGCAATTACGCGATCAAAAAAATAAACGCGCAAAGCCTGGACAATTTTTCGTTTTATCTCCTTGATGAGTCAAGGCTTGAGTCGGGGAATAATCCTGAAGGC
>JAPLLP010000093.1:8303-9960 GCA_026387515.1 Candidatus Omnitrophota bacterium
AGGTCAGGATAAACCCGGAAGGCTTAAGGGAAAAGATAAACATCCTCGCGGGATTGCTTATTAAATTAAAAAATGACCGTCAGAAGCTGACATATATCGATTTAAGGTTCAAAGACCCTGTGATAAAATTAAGCGATGAAAAATAATTATATTTGCGCGCTGGACATAGGTACAAGCAAAATTTCCGCGGTCTTGGCCGAGATCAAGGCCAGGCGTATCTGGAACATTTTCTTCGATACCGCGGAGCAGAAAGGGGTAAAGAGGGGTGTTATCGTTGACCCTATTGAGCTGGTAAATTCGATCACCGCGATCCTGGGGAGATTAAAAGAAAAATCCGGGGTGCCGATAAAATATTTGTATACAAATATTTCGGGGGCCGATATCGTTACCAAGCATAGCAGGGCGATCATTCCTCTGGCCGAAAGGGGCAATAAGGTTATAACCCGTTCGGATATCAACAAGGTCGACGAACAGGCGCGCATCCTGGGCTCCAGCCTTGAAGAGGAGATTATCCACGAAATCCCCTCGAGTTATACCATCGATTCCAAGTGTAATATCATAAATCCCCTAGGCCTTTATAGCCACAGGTTGGAGGTGGATCTTTATCTTATATGCGGGAAATTGTCTTCCCTGCAGAGTTTAAGCCGGGTTATTAACCAGGCGGGATACGAGATAAAAGATTTATTTTTCTCCGGTATCGCTACCAGCGAGATTGTTTTTCCTCATTCGGATGTCTTGAAAAGGGGCATAAACGTTCTATGCGACATAGGCAGTGATCTTACCGAGATAGTGGTGTTTGAGGACGGATTGCTCAAGGATATAAAAATTCTGCCTCAAGGCGGCATGGACCTTACCCTGCAACTGGCCCAGGAATTGAAGATCCCCTTTGACCTGGCAGAGGATATTAAAAAAACGCACGGAAGCGTGGGGGATTACAGCCAGATCAAAGAAGAAAAAGAGATACTGGTAAAAAAGAATAATCTCTACCGGCCGATAAAGCAAAAAACGGTATCCGAGATCTTGACCCAGAAGGCCAATTCTCTGAGTCAGGTTTTAAAAGGCTCCTTGGAAGAGATTGTCCCCTTGACCCGCATCAGCAACCTCGTAGTGGTGGGGAGGACTATCGCGTTGGATGGTTTCCTGGAGATAATGGAAAACAATTTCACCATACCTACAAAGCCCGGACGCATAAATCATCCGGATATAACCGCTTTGACCGCGCATAAGGAGGTTTTCTTGAGAGGAAAGCACCTGGATTATCTTACCGCGATGGGGATGTTATGCCTGGCGCTGCGTAAGACCCAGCCGCAGGTTTTAAGCGATTCTCCTCCCGCGCCTAATCTTCTCGCCAGGACTATCAATAAATTAAAGGAAGTGTATCAGGAGTATTTTTAGTGATAGGTGAAAATTTACGTAAGGTCAAGTCGCGAATTGCTGCGGCCTGCGCGAGGGTTAATCGGAATCCGCAAGAGATAACGCTTGTGGCGGTTACTAAAGGCAGGGATGTCCAGGAGATAAAAGAGGCTATTGCTTGCGGAATAACCGATATTGGAGAGAACAGGATCCAGGAGGCTTTATTAAAACACAACGATAAGCGATTAACGATAAGCGATAAGCCGATTAGGTGGCATATGGTCGGCCATCTGCAGACCAATAA
>JAPLLP010000012.1 GCA_026387515.1 Candidatus Omnitrophota bacterium
TCGTTGCTATCACTTCCAGTGATTGGTTTAAATATTCCTTGGGTTTGATACCCTTCTTTTCCATTAAAAGGCGGAAAAATTGATCGGCACAACTTCCTTTGGGAGCAGCTATCGTTTTGCCGTTAAGCCATTGTATCGCTTCTTCAGGAGAGGCAAACTTCGGGGCATCCTTTCTCGCCATGATGATCGAACAACGTTGACCTTCATCAGATCCGGTACTCGCCACAAGCCGGATGTTGGCCTGTTCAGGTTTGGTTGCAGCCATAATGCCGGGAAGAATGCTCATATAGCCTATTTGTTGTTTGCCTGCGAGTAAATTGTTGGAGATGATGGCACCCTGCAGCGCAGACTCAAACTCGATCTCGACGTCCTTAGGCATATATTTTTGCCAGAGTTTCAATTCCTGAATAATAGCAACCTGATACGAAATGGTGTCGTAAGGTTGCCATCCGACTACGATCTTTACGGATTCCGCCCCATTGGCGGTCACCAAGGTGCCAAAGGTTATCCCGAGCAAGATTAACAGAGTGAGAAGGCCGACTTTCCGGGTTAGTTTCCATGTCTTCATCTGTTCCTCCTTACTTAGATTTTGCTAACAAATACCCCAAAAGGACAGCCGTCTGGGGCACTATAATAGCCGAGACCTTCTGCCAATCTGCTCGTGTGAGGCTTCTTCAGTCTGCAATATCGATAATATTGCATGTTTTGGCCTTATCGGGCCATGAAATTGTCAATAATTAGCTTGAGAAGATGTGGATCGAGATGATCTTTGTATGGACCAGATTAGACCTTTGGCGTTAAAGTCCACGCCTCTTTGGTCATCTCATCATCCTTGCTGATCTTTATAGCGGGAGAAAAGAGAAAAAAATGTCAGGAATGTGACAAAATATCGATTTTTTTGACAAGAGAGCAATTTTCTCAATAAAGAACTGAATGAAGTTCTCCCTGGAGGGCCCGTGAGCCAATGTTGGCCCTGGCGGCTTATTCTCGGGCCATCTAAGCCTTGATAGTCAATTTCGGTCTAAATGACATTGACAAGGCTCCTAAGCTCGGACATCGCAGGAATATATAATATTCATCATTTTTGCCTTATCTGTAATAATAATACGTTTTCTACTGTCATATCTAATAGCTCCTTTTCGGATAAGACTATTTAATACCTCGGTAACACTCTGCCTAGCAGCTCCTACCATATTCGCAATATCCTGGTGTATAATCTTTTTTGCAAGTAATATTTCGCGGTTACGTTCAGCACCATACATGTCTGATAGACTAATTAACAACTGTACGATACGGCAAGTCAAATTTTCACTACTCACCGATTCAAATCTTTTACCCATAGCCATTAACCTCTTTCCTAGCGTTTCCGCAATTGAGCGAGTAAATAGACTGTTTTTATCTAACATCTGAATGAACTTACTGCTATGGATAATAAGAAGCGTTATCCGTTCTATGGCCTCTGCAAAGCTTACACGTATGTTTTTCCCGAAAATTTCAGAAAGCCCTATTAATTCGCCAGGGAAAAATATGAATAGAATCGACTCCTTGCCCGAAGGAGAAAGATTATACAATTTTACTCTTCCACCCGTGATCAGGAATACTGTGTCACCTTTATCGCCGGGCATAAAAATGATTTCACCTTTATTGAAAATCTTCCTTACCGCCCCTTGCATCAGAAAACTGAGTTCGTCGGGGGTGAGTACCCTTAAGCTGTCGACTCGCTCCAAATACCAGATTTCTTTTGTGTCCATTGTTCTTTTACCATTGATGTATATTGACAATATCGGATCAGAAACCCATAAGCCTTGAGTTCGGTGCGAGCGGTTACCTGCCGGGATAAAGGTTATGCGCGGAGGCCCACTCGCTTTCCTCGGCCGATGGTTTGCGACCTCGGCGCTAATCGGATACCAACCACAAGATCCAAAGGTGACCACGGGTGATAATTACTTTCCGTTTGACAAAATCTAGTTCTCTATTCCTTTGCCGATTACCATAAGAGCCTCTTGCAAAAGTC
>JAPLLP010000217.1:0-8975 GCA_026387515.1 Candidatus Omnitrophota bacterium
TGGTAAGGTAGTTGCAGGTTCCGAAAAGGATTACCCCATAGATTTTTCACATTTTAATGTCCAGGGGACCTGCGTGGGCGCGGTGGGGGTAGCAGCTGATCCAGATAAAGCAACATTCCCGGCAGTAGATGTAGCTACCGAGGTAGGCGGCAAAAATAAGATTAAATTGGGGGTGCCTTTTTTTACCGGCGCCCTTGGCTCAACCGATGTAGCGCGTATCAATTGGGAAGAGAATGCGGTAGGGGCTGCGATTTCCGGGACTATTGTCGTTGTGGGTGAAAATGTCTGCGGCATGGACCATAAAGCAGAGATTAAAAACGGCAGGGTGGTCAAATCTCCGGAGCTCGAACGCAGGGTTAATAGTTACAAAAAATGGCACAATGGTTTAGGTGCCATTGTGGTGCAATATAATGTTGAGGACGGCAGATTAGGGGTTCCCGAATATGCCCTGGAATTAGGCGTTGAGGCGATCGAGCCCAAGTGGGGCCAGGGGGCCAAGGATATAGGAGGAGAGGTAAAATTACCCTCCATAGAGAGGGCGCTGGAACTTAAGAAAAGAGGTTACATCGTTTATCCTGACCCGGAAGATCCGATAGTGCAGAAGGCCTACAAAGAGGGAGCGATTAAGGAATTTGAAAGGCATTCCCGGCTGGGCATGGTTGAAGAGGATGGTTTCTATAAAGAGGTAGCGCGCTTAAGAAAATTAGGATTCAAGTATGTGACGCTAAAAACCGGCGCTTATCGGCCGGCAGATCTGGCCCGGGCAGTCAAATTTTCTAGCGAGGCCAAGATCGATCTGCTTACCGTTGACGGCGCCAGCGGCGGGACAGGGATGAGCCCTTGGCGGATGATGAACGAATGGGGTATTCCTACGGTCGAATTAGAATGCCTGCTTTATCAGATGTTGAAAAAAATAGAGCAGCAGGGTAAATATATCCCATCGGTAGCAATGGCCGGCGGCCTGGCTTTAGAAGACCATATTTTTAAGGCTATAGCCCTGGGCGCGCCTTTTGTCAAGGCGATATGTATGGGCCGGGCTACATTTAGCGCGGCAATGGCGGCTAAAACGGTAGGGAATCTTATTAAGGAAGGTAAGGTTCCGGTTGAGTATAAGAAGTACGGCGATACCATAGAACAGGTTTTTGTTGCCGCGGAGGGCCTGAAATCAAAATACGGAAAAGAATTTAAGAATATTCCAGTAGGGGCTATCGGGATGTATACCTATTACGAGCGTTTGGCAACCGGGTTAAAACAATTTATGGCGGGAGAAAGGAAATTTGCGCTCAAGCATATCACCAGGGATGATATCGTAGCCTTGACTCGCGAGGCCTCTGAGATATCAGGTATTTCTTATGTCATGGATTGCGACAAAGAGATAGTGGATCAGATACTCGGTCAGGCAGGAGGTGCATCATGGAAAAAAGAGGATTATGCGTTACGTGCGTAAATGAAAAAGGATGTATTTTTGCGAAGCGGCCTACGGTTTGGCAATGCGAAGAGTTTTCTGAATAATAGAATTGACACTTAAGGCGATTATGGTAAAATATTAAGTAGTCCAAGGTCGAGCTACTATTTAACGATGGCGTTTAGATGCTGGATTGTCGGCACTAAACGCCATCGTCATTATAAGGACTAAATTATGCATAAATATATCTTTATTACCGGAGGAGTAATTTCTAGCCTAGGCAAAGGCATTGCTTCTGCCTCTATCGGCAAAATCCTGGAATCGCGGGGATTAAAGGTTACGCTGATGAAGCTTGATCCTTATATCAACGTTGACCCCGGTACCATGAATCCTTTTCAACACGGAGAGGTCTATGTAACCGATGATGGCGCGGAGACAGATCTAGACTTAGGCCATTACGAACGCTTCACCAGCGCGGTGATGACTAAGTTTAACAATGCCACTACCGGCCAGGTTTATAATGCGGTGATATCCCGCGAGCGCAGAGGGGATTATTTAGGTAAGACCATCCAGGTCATCCCGCATATCACTAACGAGATCAAAAGCCGCATCAAGAAAGTCGCCGAGGTCTCCGGAGCGGATATCGTGATTGTGGAGGTGGGCGGCACTGTGGGGGATATTGAGAGCCTGCCGTTCTTAGAGGCGGTCAGGCAGTTCCGCCAGGAGGCCGGATATCAAAAGACGCTTTACATACATTTAACCCTGGTCCCTTATATAAAAGTTGCCGGAGAGATCAAGACCAAGCCTACGCAGCACAGCGTGGGGACCTTGCGCGAAATAGGCATTCAGCCGGATATCTTGATCTGCCGCACAGAGAAGCCGCTTTCAGAAGAGGTGAAAGAAAAGATATCGTTATTCTGTAATGTGCGCAAAGAGGCGGTTATTGAATCGCGCGATGTGGAATCCATCTATCAGGTGCCGTTGGTCTTCAAGAACCAGATCCTTGATGAGATCATCTTAAGCCACTTTGATTTGATCAAGGTGGAGATAGCGGTGGTGGGTAAATATATAGATCTGCAGGATGCCTATAAGTCTATTTATGAATCTTTGGTGCATGCGGGGATTGCCAATGATGCCAAGGTAGAAATCAAAAAGATAGATTCCGAGAATATAGAAAAGGAAGGGGCCGCAAAGTTATTAGGCGGTGTTTCAGGGGTGCTCGTGCCAGGAGGTTTTGGGTATCGCGGCATTGAAGGAAAAATCCAGGCTATTAGATTTGCCCGTGAGAAAAAAATCCCTTTCCTAGGGCTCTGCCTGGGAATGCAGTGCGCGGTGATTGAATTTTCCCGCAACGTCTGCGGGCTAAAAAACGCAAATTCAACGGAGTTTAATCCGAAGGCCGCCTATCCGGTGATCAGCTTGCTCGTCGAACAGCAGGGCTTTATCCGTGCAAGATAAAAAATAAGACCCTTGCCGCCAAAGTTTACGGCAAGCCCCTGATCCAAGAGCGGCACAGGCACCGTTACGAGTTCAATAATAAATACAAAAAATTGTTAGAAGCCAAGGGAATGGTATTCTCCGGTATTTTCGCCAAACAGGGACTTGTGGAGATAATCGAGTTGAAGAATCATCCTTACTTTATTGCTGTTCAGTTCCATCCTGAATTCAAATCCAAGCCGGATAAAGCCCACCCGTTATTCCGGGAATTCATCAAATCCGCATTAAGCTTAAAAGGATAGGCGTT
Source organism: Candidatus Omnitrophota bacterium (assembly GCA_026387515.1). The sequence goes on from JAPLLP010000217.1 coordinate 3,150, forward strand.
TCCCCTTCCGATTTTGATTGACTTAAGAAGTTTCCCCTCATATAATAAATCCTATGAAAAAAATTGCTTTTGACAATGAGAAATACCTTAGGGAACAGACCGCGGCGATTTCCGACCGGGTGAAACAGTGCGGAAACAAACTCTATCTGGAATTCGGGGGTAAGCTTTTGTTCGACTACCACGCCGCGCGCGTATTACCCGGCTATGATCCCAATGTCAAGATACGGCTGCTGCAGTCTTTGAAGGACAAGGTTGATATCGTACTCTCCATTTACGCCGGAGACATCGAGAGGGGGAGGGTGCGCGGAGATTTCGGGATCACCTATGACGCCGCTACCTTCAAATTGATCGATGACCTGCGCAAACGGGGGTTGGATATACTGGCAGTGGTGATCACGCGTTTTGCCAACCAGTCTTCAGCGGTAATTTTTAAGAATAAATTGGAGCGGCGCGGGGTTAAGGTATGCCTGCACTATCCTATTGATGGTTACCCGGCGGATATAGACTCTATTGTCAGCGAGAAAGGTTTTGGTAAAAATGATTTTATCGAGACCAAAAACCCGATAGTGGTGGTGACCGCTCCCGGGCCGAACAGCGGCAAGCTTTCTACCTGCCTTTCCCAGTTATACCATGAGCATAAACGCGGGGTGAATGTCGGCTATGCCAAATTTGAAACTTTCCCTATCTGGAATCTGCCGCTTAAACATCCGGTGAATGTCGCCTATGAGGCGGCAACCGCGGATATACTGGATTTTAATCTCGTGGATCCGTTTCACCTCAATAAATACAATAAGACCGCGATAAACTATAACCGCGATGTAGAGAGCTTCCCGATTTTAAAACTTATTTTGACCAGGATATTCAACAAAGATGCCAACCTGCCGATATATAATTCGCCTACGGATATGGGAGTAAACCGTGCTGGTTTTGGCATAGTGGATGATATTCTGGTGCAGGAAGCGGCAAAGCAGGAATTGATCCGCAGGTATTTCAGGTATAACGCCGAGTATGTATTAGGCATAGAGAAAAAAGAGACCGTAGACAGGGTAGCGCTTTTAATGGAAGAGTTGGGTGTCAAGGTGACAGACAGGGCGGTGGTAGAAGTCGCGCGCAAGGCGCAAGAGGAGGCAGAGGCAAAGGGTAAAGGTAATGAAGGTATCTACTGCGGGGCAGCTATCCAGCTCCAGAACGGCAAGGTGATCACCGGAAAGAATTCCCGGCTTATGCACGCTGCCTCAAGCCTGGTCTTAAACGCCATAAAAGTGTTGACTAATTTACCCGATGAGATACTTTTGTTATCTCCGCACATCATTAATCAGATCGCCAAACTCAAGGAAGGGATTTTAAAGGCGGAATCGGAGAGTCTGGATCTAGAGGAGACTTTAATCGCCCTTTCCATAAGTGCCACCACCAATCATACCGCAGAATTAGCCATGAATAAATTAACAGAACTCAGAGGCTGCGAAGTCCATATGACCCACATTCCCACTCCGGGAGACGAAGTCGGCTTAAAAAGATTAGGCGTGAACGTTACTACCGACGGAAAATTTTCCTCACCCAATCTATTCGTGACTTAATTATGGCGATAAAATTAAAGTTTTTGGGCGCAACCAGGACTGTTACCGGCTCCAGCCACTTGGTGTGCACGGATAAATCCGAGGTATTGATTGACGGCGGGCTATTCCAGGGACGTCGAGAACAGTTTTACGCCATCAATACTACTTTTAGCTTTAATCCCCATAAGGTCAATGCTATGATCCTTTCGCACGCCCATATCGACCACTGCGGAAATATCCCCAGCCTGATCAAGAAGGGGTTGCGCTGTAAGGTTTATACTACCTCAGCCACCAAAGATATCGCCAGGCTGATGCTCGAGGATTCGGGTAAGATCCAGGAAGAAGATGTGCGCTATGTAAACAAGATCAATCGCAGGATGGGCCTGCCTTTACGGCAGCCGCTTTATAACCAAAAAGAGGCCGCCAAAGCCACCCGGGTATTCCGTCCCCTGGCTTATGGGCAGCGCTTCTGCGTGGCCAAAGATATATTTGCCACGCTGCATGATGCCGGGCATATTCTGGGTTCAGCCATAATTGTTCTTGAGATTAAAGACGGCCAGAACCAGATAAAACTGGGTTATGCGGTGGACCTGGGCAGGAAGCATCTGCCTTTTCTTAATGACCCGGAGGTCCCTAAAAATTTGGATTATCTTATGATAGAATCTACTTATGGCGCCAGGCTGCATGCCCCGATCGAGGAGGCCAAAATTAAATTGCAGGAGGTGGTTAGCCGGACTATAGCGCGCAAAGGAAAAATTATTATACCGGCTTTTACCTTGGAGCGCACGCAAGAGGTAATCTATTTCTTAAATGAGTTGGTAAGGCAAAGGCAGATTCCGGCCGTACCTATATATGTGGATAGCCCCTTGGCCACTGATATCAGCGATCTGTTCCAACAGCATCTTTCCTATTTTAATAACGAGACGCGCCAGGCCATTGCTCAGGGCAATAACCCTTTTGAATTGTTAAACCTGAAGTTTATCCGGGAGCAAAAAGATTCCAAGTGCCTCAACACCGATAAGCGCCCGATGATTATTATGGCCGGCTCAGGCATGTGTGAATCCGGAAGGATCCTGCATCATCTTAAGAATAATATCGAAGAGAAGAGGAATACTATACTCGTGGTGGGATATATGGCTCAGGATACCTTGGGAAGAAGGATAGTGGAAAAGGTGCCTTCAGTGCGTATATTCGGTATAGAATACGAACTGAATGCCGAGGTAGCGGTGATCAATGCTTTTTCCGGGCATGCGGACAGAAACGGTCTAATTGAATTTGTTTCCGGGTGTCTTCCTTTAAAACGCATATTTATAGTACACGGGGACATGGAACAGTCGCAGGCATTGCAGCAGGCGTTAATTCAGGGGAACCTTAATGCCTATGTTCCATACAAAGACGAAGAGGTGGAATTGAATTAACATCCCGCGCTAAGCGGAATTGCGCGGGTGTTCGCTACTGCGAAGGAGGATTCAAATGGCTGGCGGAAAAGCAACTCCCAAGAAAGACAGGATGCTCAAGGTTTCAAGCGGTCAACCGGTAAAAACCGGAGAGATACTGGCGCGCGGAATGCCTACCTATAGGGCCGGGTCTAACGTCCAAGGACTGAGCACGATGCAGGCGTTGTGCAATGGGGAAGTTTATTTTAGCAAGAAAAAGACCCCACACGGCAAGTTCAGGACGTTTATCAATGTAAAGCCGAAACAGAAATAATGTGCGAAGATGTTTTGACCAGGGCCAGACGGTATTCCTCCCAAAAATACCGCCTTGAGATAATCGAGACCCTGTATCTTTTGATTATCCTGGTTTTATTCCAGGGGCTAGGTTTTTCCAAAGCCCTTGCCGCCTGGCTATGCAGCTTTATCACCCAATCCTTTTTTAGCAATATCTTTTACCTTATTATAGCCTACCTGGGTTATTATATCTTGAATCTGCCTTTAAATTTTTATCACTCTTTCATCCTGGAGCATTCCTTTGGTTTATCCAATCAAAAATTATCTGATTGGATAAAAGACCAACTCAAAGGTATGGTTATTTCGTATATCATCGCTTTAATACTGATAGAGGTTTTTTATCTGATCTTAAAATTAAGCCCCGGGGGATGGTGGATCTGGGTATCGGTGTTCTGGATATTCTTTAGCCTGATTCTGGCGAAGCTGGTTCCGGTTTTGATCATCCCGCTTTTTTTTAAATACAAGAAACTTAGTGACGAGAATTTACGCCAGCGGATCATTAATCTGGCAGAGAAGATGCGGGTTAAGATTCTAGATGTATTTGAAATAGATTTCAGCAAGAAGACGCTCAAGGCCAATGCGGCTTTTGTAGGCTCGGGCCGGACGCGGAGGGTGATATTAGCGGATACCCTCAAAGATAAATATACCTATGATGAGATAGAAGTGATCCTGGCGCATGAATTCGCGCACTATAAATTAAGACATCTGTTTAAGCTTATCTTTGCCAACTCCTGCGCTACTTTAATCGCGTTATATGTTATTTTTCGCTCGTGTGCCTGGTCCCTGGGGATATTTGGTTTAGATTCGCTTACCGATATAGCCGCGCTGCCAATAGTCCTTTTATATTTAACCATTTTCAACATCCTGATGCAGCCGTTAGCCAATGCCTTGAGCCGTAAGTTAGAGAAAAATGCCGACAGGATGGCGTTATCGATTACCGGATTGAAAGAGGCATTTATTTCGATGATGGAGAAGCTCGGCGCGCAAAACCTTGCTGACCGTAACCCTTCCAAATTGATTAAGATTTATTTTTTTGACCACCCGCCTATCGATGAGCGTATTGCTATGGGGAGGGACAGTCCCTAGAGACTGTCCCTAGGATTATTCTTGCTGCGCGGTGGCTCGCCCCGGGTTCGCCGAGTGAAGATTTAACCTCCCTAAGCGCGTTGCGCATCTCTTCTAATTTATCGGGATTTTGCAGGATTTCTAAAGCCGCCGCTGCTATTTTCTTCTGTATCGCCTGGAACTGGATAAATTCAGGGATGATCTTTCTCCCCGCTACAATATTGGCCATGCCGATATAAGGAACTTTTACCTGAGGACGATAAAGCAGGTAATTTAATAATCCCATCTTATAAACGATACAGAACGGTTTTTGCATTATTGCGGTTTCTAACGTTGCCGTCCCTGAGCAAACTAAGGCAAAATCCGCTAACTCCAGGCAGTCATAGGTTCTTCCGTCAACAATCTTTAGATCCAGTTGGTAATTTTTAGTTATACGATTGTAAATGTTTAGATCTGCTCCAGGCGCCTTGGCGATCACCAACTGTAAGTCCGGATTTTTTTCTGCTATAATTCCGTAAGTCTCAAGCATGATCGGCAGGATATTCTCGATCTCGGATTTACGCGATCCGGGCAGAAGCGTGATAGTCTTTTTGGCTCGGTCAAGGTTAAACTCTTTTAGTAGTGTAATTTTATCTTTTGCGGGCTTGACCATGTCCAAAAGCGGATGGTCTACAAGGTCAGCCGCGATACCGTGCTTGCGGTAAAATTCCTGCTCGAATTTAAAGAGCACGATCATCTTGGATATATATTTTTTGATAGTTTTGAGCCTGCCCGGGCGGGATGCCCATACCTGAGGGCTGACATAATAGATTACCGGTATTTCTTTATTGACTGCCTTGGCTAGGCGCAGGTTAAAACCGGAGAAATCTACTAATATCAGGCAGGCGGGTTTTTCCGCGCGGATCTTTTTTAAAATAAGTTCTTGAAGTTGGAAAAACTGAGGTAGTTTTTTAAGTACATCAAAAAGGCCCATTACCGCTAGGCCCCGGATATCGTAGAATATTTCGGCCCCGGCTTGGCGTAAAAGATTTCCTCCTACTGCCGAAATCTTTATATCGGGATTAATCTTGCGGATTGCTCGGCTGAGCCCTGCGGCATGCAGTTCTCCGGATGGCTCTCCGCAGACAATCAGGATTTGTTTTTGCGCCATATCTGGTTTTGGATTTCTAAAGCTACCTTTAGGGCTTCTCTGGCCACGCGGCCGGAGACCAAGGGTTCTTTGTGTTCTATCGCGCAGGATATAAATGCAGCGAGCTCTTTTTGCAGTGGTTGTTCTTTTTCAATAGGGAGTTCTGTTTTGGTAATACCGGAGCCCTCTTTTTTGTAAACGCTGGCTTCTGCCTCGCGGTAGTCCAGGGAGATATAGGTATCTTCCTGGAAGATCCTGATTTTGCGCATTACTTCGTCCGATACCCGGCTGGCAGTAAGATTGGCCACGCAACCGTTGGCAAAGCTGATGCGGGCATTGGCAATAT
>JAPLLP010000217.1:9043-11420 GCA_026387515.1 Candidatus Omnitrophota bacterium
TTTACTCCTACGGCATCGATTTTCTTGATCTTTGACGCGACCAGGCCAAGCACGATGTCGATATCATGGATCATAATATCAAGCACTGCGCCGACATCAAGCGATCTGCCGCTGAACGGGCTCAAGCGGTGGCATTCGATAAATTTAGGGTTTTTGATGAGTTTTTGAGTTGCCGCAAAGGCGGAATTAAAGCGTTCGATGTGGCCGACCTGCAGGGTAAGGCGGTTTTTTTGGGCTATTTTTATCAGGCTATCCGCTTCCTTAAGGTTTATGGTAAAGGGTTTTTCAACCAGGGCATGGATATACTGCCTCAGGAAATCCGCGGCAACTGGATAGTGTAGTTTAGTAGGAACGGTAATGCTGACAGCATCCAGTTTGATTTTGCGCAAAATTTCCCGGTAGTCGCTGTATCCGGGTACGCCCAGTTCCCGCGAAACCTGCTCCAGGCAAGCCTTATCCTGGTCGCATACAGCTACTAACTCGCAATTCTCTATTCCCTTGTATATCCTGGCATGAATACTGCCTAGATGTCCTACGCCGATTACCGCAACCTTTATTTTTTCCATGCGCCTATAATAGCAAACAAGCTATTAAGATGCAATAAAATTCTCATAAAAAAGGTTGCCCGGAGGCAGGGGATATGTTAATATATTAGTTCATTTTAATAGGAGAGTCAAAACATGCGTGAATACTTTAGGTTACTGAGATTTGTCAAGCCGTATAAGCTCACTTTTGGCCTGGCCATTGTCTGTATGGCCTTTTCCGCGGTCTTTGACGGGGTCTCCCTGGCCATGATGGTACCCTTGGCGGATAAGATTTTAACCAATAAACAGATTATAATACCCGCCAAATTACCCGTTTTTTTGGCGAATTTCGTGGCCCAAATCAATAATATTGCTCCGGCAGTGTTATTGAACTATATGGCCGTGGCTATTATCATTTTATTCTTCTTAAAAGGGGTTTTCAACTTTTTGCAGAGTTATCTTATGTCTGATATCGGCCAGAAGGTAGTCAGGGACATAAAATCCAAGCTTTATGCTAAACTGCAATCGCTCTCCTTGGAATATTTTACCTATAAGCGCGGAGGAGAGCTGATTTCGCGCATCACCAATGATGTAAAATTGGTGGAGACTGCCGTTGCCTACGGCTCTACGGATCTGGTTTACCAGGGTTTGCAGGTGGTTATTTTCGCATTCCTGACCTTTTTTATCTACTTTAAGCTGGCACTGGTCACCATTATCCTTGTTCCTCTGATAAGTTTTCCCATCGTAAAGGTGGGCAAGGTGCTGCGTAAGCTCTCCAAGCGCTCTCAGGAGAAGATGGCAGATACTAATTCCGTGCTTTATGAGACGATTATCGGCACGCGCATTGTCAAAGGGTTCAATATGGAGAATTACGAGATTGCCAAATTTGACCGCATAAACAACGATTACTATAAAATCTCCATGAAATCCATAAAACGGCTTTTGATTCTAAGCCCGGCAACCGAATTTCTAGGTTGCATCGCCGGCGTATTTGTTTTTTTCTGGGCAGGCAAAGATGTTATGGCCGGCAAGCTTTCCTTCGGGGTATTCGGGCTTTTTATGGGATCGCTTTTATCCATGGTGCGTCCTTTTAAAAAAATAAGCTCGGTTAATTCTTTAAATGAACAGGCTATCGCTGCCAGCGTGCGCATATACGAAGTCCTGGATACCCGGCCTACGGTGGCGGAAAAAGCCCGTCCATACGAATTGTCTGCCTTCAAGGATTCCGTGGTCTTTAGCGATGTATGGTTTAATTATGAAGAGAAAGAGATCTTAAGAGGTATAAATCTAGAGGTTAAGCGCGGCCAGATGCAGGCGGTTGTCGGCCCCAGCGGTTCAGGTAAAAGCACGCTCGTGGATCTGATCCCGCGTTTTTATGACCCTAAAAAGGGCTCTGTCCTCATTGACGGGGTAGATATAAGCACGATGAGCCTGAAGTCTTTGCGCAGCCAGATCGGGATTGTTACTCAGGAAACCATACTTTTTAATGATACCATTAGGGCTAATATCGCTTATGGCAATATTTCCGCCCCTCAGGAAGAGATAGAAGAAGCGGCAAAAAAGGCCTATATCCACGATTTCATATTGCATCTGCCGCTTAGTTATGATACTGTTATCGGCGATCGTGGGATGAAGCTCTCTGGCGGGGAGCGCCAGAGGATTGCTATTGCCAGGGCGCTGCTTAAGAATCCGCCTATCCTTATCCTCGATGAGGCTACTTCTCAGCTTGATACTGCTAGTGAGCGTATTGTGCAGGAGGCATTGAATAAGCTGATCCAGGGTCGCACTGTATTCGTAGTGGCGCATCGCCTTTCCACGGTCCGCCAGGCGCACAATATAGTCGTTTTGGATCA
>JAPLLP010000157.1:0-1442 GCA_026387515.1 Candidatus Omnitrophota bacterium
ACATGGCAGCGCCATGAACCTGAGCAAAAAATTCGACAGAATTTTTTGCGAATGGTTCATGGTGGAGGTGGCGGGATTCGAACCCGCGTGCCCAAATATCAGATCAAAGGCCTCTACATGTTTATCCCGCTTTTTAATCTCCCCGCCGGAGCTTCAGCAGGCGGAATTTCCGGCAGGCAGCCTTTCGAAACTTCATCCAACACCCTAAAGGCTAACGAGAGTCAGACTATCCTGCTAGCGTCGTCTTTACAGGACCGCAGGCTGCCCCGCAAGACGGGCTGTTCTATTTAGAGAACAGCGCTTGCCAGTGGAGCAACGCCTTTAACCACTTGCATGGTTGCAAGGAGCTGATCCACTGATGCCGGAACGTTTAGAGTTTCAGCATTTGATATTTGCCAGGTTTTTTAAGAGGCCTCCTGACAACCTCTACATGCCACCTTTGTCGTGCTTATCTGGGTCGAAGCCTTTCACCCCCTGTTTTGTCTTCCTTTTAACGTTCTCTTTAACTCTCTATCCGATTCTCTTCGGCGTATCGAATCACGCTTGTCATATTGTTTCTTTCCCTTAGCCAGAGCCAGTTCCACCTTCACTATCCCATTCTTAAAATAAAGCTTTGTAGGTATCAGCGCAAGCTGCTTCGTCGACACTTCCAGAGCCAACTTATTTATCTGACGCCTATGAAGTAATAATTTCCTTGGCCTCAATGGATCGGAGTTGTATATATTGCCAAACTCGTAAGGCGGGATGTGCATATTATACAGGAAAGCCTCGGTTCCTTCAAGCTTGGCGAAACTATCCGACAGACTCGCCCCTCCCGCTCTTATGGACTTAACCTCGGCCCCTTTAAGCTGCAATCCTGCCTCCAAACCCTCCATGACAGAGTAGTTATGAAAGGCCTTCCTATTGGTTGCTATTATCTTATTCATGATATTATGCCCTACAATATCATAATATTATGGTTAAATCAAGGCGGTATGGCTCAATTGACAGTTATGCCGTTTTGCGGTATACTTATGCGTTCAATAGTGCGGAAGTGGCGGAACTGGCATACGCGCAGGTCTCAGAAGCCTGTGCCGCAAGGCTTGAGGGTTCAAATCCCTCCTTCCGCACCATTTTACAGCCCTTTCAGCTTCTCTTCTAACATATTTTCCAGGATCTTTGACCCTTTGGCTGCTGCATGGGCCTTTAGGTAGGACTCTTTTGCTTTCTCTTGTGACTGCATCTTCAAATAGCCGTCGCCTATACGTATATAAGCAACTGCCGTATCGGCGGGATCAAAAGTCTTCTTTAAGATTATAAAGTACTGCTTAACCGCTTTCGCAAATTCGCCCTTTATCTCGTAGAGCCTGCCAAGATTAAGATGCGCGTTTAAAAATTCCGGGTCCTTCTTTATCGCCGCCATAAATTGCTTCTCGGCATCATCATATTTTTTTAAGCCGGCG
>JAPLLP010000157.1:1486-3000 GCA_026387515.1 Candidatus Omnitrophota bacterium
CGGATTCATCTTTAAAACTTCTATAAATTGTGTGGCGGCCTCTTTATTCCGTCCCAATCTTAAATAACATTCCCCCAGCGCATTTCTGGCGAGCTCATAGCCCTCGTTCAGCGCTACAGCCCTTTCGAGCGGCTCGAGCGCGGCTCTGTAATTTTTGCGCTCCATCAAATTGGCCCCCAGCGCGGTTAGGGCCCATGCGCTATCCGGAGACGCCAGAACAGTCTTGTTGCTTATGACGACTTCGTCCTTCCAATCTTCGGCCCTCAAGACCGTCTTTAACGAATAGCCCATTATCAGGATGCCGGCAAGCGCTATTATGATGGTTGCCCTACCTATCACAGGTTTATTTAGTTTCTCATCTAGTAAAGAGGCCGCGCATGCCGCCAATAGACAGAACCCTATAGACGGCAAATACAAAAATCTCTCCGCCTCCAGAGCTTTTATCGGGATTATATTAAGCACCGGAAGCAATGTTATGAAGAACCAGAGAAGAGCAAATGAGGCCGGCCTGTTCTTCCTGAATAAGATCGGGACGCTCGCCAATATCGCGAAGAGCGTTACAATAGAGAATATAACCCGTGGTTCCTTCATGGAAACGGCTATAGGGATAGGATAACCAACCGCGCAGAGCTTGATCGGATAGACTAGTATCCTGATGTAGTCCACTACAACATTCAACATCGTAAGAAAGACAAAGTATGGGCTCCCCCACCCCTCGAACTGACCTATCATTTTTATCAGTGTTATCCTCAACGCAACATAAAATAGGCACAGGGCAAAATAAGGCATATACCTGATGATCTTCTTATTCAATCCCTCCTTGGACGGGAAATGCATATCGTACAATATGATGATGAGCGGCAGCGTTAGAGACATCTCTTTAGAAAATAGCGATAACGCAAATAAGAATATTGAGAAGTAATAGAAAGAGGGCTTCTTCATCCTGGTGAACTTTATATAAAATATGAGAGATGCCAGGTAGAAGAAGAGAAAGAGGACGCTGGAACGGCCGGATATCCATGCCACAACTTCCGTCTGTACGGGATGCGACGCGAATATAAGGCTTCCAAAAAAAGCTATAAAAAAGTTTTCAGACAGAAGAAGCAGTAGTATGCATACCAGGATGGCGTTGGCGCTGTGCAGAACTATATTCATAAGATGATATCCGAAGGAGTTCAGTCCCCAGACGGCATAATCGACAGCAAAGGAGAGCGTAGTGAGCGGCCTGTAGACATCAGTCGCCAATTCACCGATTGCGCCGGTCTTATTGTCGGTAAAGAATCTACCGAAGTTCGCCAGGCTCCTTATGGAGGTGTTATCGACTATGAAAGACTGGTCGTACCATATAAATTCTCCGCTTATAGAATTTATATAGAGCGCCGCAGAAAATAGAGCGATAAACAGAAGAGTCTTTGAGGTCAGCCTTTTATCGATGACAGCTCTCCGTACGTAATCAGCCTTATACCGTCATTCTTTATGACGTCCTTAACGCGGCGGCCGGTGAGAGCAAACAA
>JAPLLP010000098.1 GCA_026387515.1 Candidatus Omnitrophota bacterium
CCTGCGGTTGTTTTGAGTGTATCCTGGCGATCATCCCGGAGGTAAACGGGGTGATGGTAGTGCATCGGGATTTCTCCGGCATGACTCCCTGCGGAATGACCTTTACTACGCTTGCCGGTTCGGTAGGCGGAGGTTTGCAATCCCCTGGGTTTCTAGGCGTAGGGAAGCTGTATATTGTGAGCAAGAAATTCATTGCCGCTGAAGGCGGTTTAAAAAGGCTGGTCTGGATGCCCAAAGAATTAAAGGAGTTGCTTTCAGATAAATTGAAAAAACGAGGCGCAGAGATCGGCGTCCCCGATTTCCTGGAAAGAATAGCCGACGAAACGCAGGCCGTGAATGCCGAAGCACTGCTTGAATTCCTGCAGAAAGTCAAGCATCCGGTACTAGAGATGGATCCGTTATTGTAATTACTTTATGGTAGAAAACAATATTGATCCCAAGCGGAACAAATCGCGTCCCCTAGCCAGGGGTTATTTTGGCATACGCGAAAAGTATAGTTTGCTTACCGTTTTTATCGTATCGGTGGCAAGCTTTTTTATTCTTATCGTCATTACCCAGTTTCAAAAACAGATAGACTATCTTACTGAATCCGCGGAAAAGCTTACCGTGGCCTCGCTTTACGAACAGGCGAACAAGGAGGCCAAAGCCCTGACCGTGACTCTGGCCAAGAGCTTATCCGGCCCTATTTCTAACGGGGAACTGACGCAGATAAATGAATTGCTCAGTACGGTTACTCAACAGAGGGATGTGGTGTATGTTTATCTCTTTGACTCCCAAGGAAAAGTTATTGACGACGGTAGGAGCGATAGTATTCTAATAGGCAAGTCGTTGGAAGATGAGGTTACTAAAAAAACCCTTTCAGGCACCGATGTTTTCCTGCTGCGACATGGCGATATATTGGATGCGGCAGTTCCCATTTATATCGGCAAGAAAATAATCGGGGGTTTACGGATAGGGTTTTCCAACAAAAGGGTAAACTCGGATATCCTTCGCGAGCGCGAGATCATTTCTTCGGTGATCCAGAAGACTACCAGAAATACGCTTATCTTTCCCATTATGATCAGCATCACGCTCGTGTTATTGGGCGTATTCTTCTCTTCGCGGATTGTGGCTTTATTGGTCAAGCCTATACTTAAGTTGACTGATAGCGCCAGAGAAATAGGTAAAGGCAACCTGTCGTTAAAGGTTGATATAAAAAGCGGTGATGAGCTTGAGGAGTTGGCGCATTCCTTTAACCAGATGGCCGCGGGTTTGGCAAAACACGAACAGGAGCTGGATGTTTTGCATAATTCGGCCAAGGTCTTAACCAAGAATTTAGAGCTGGATGTCCTCATTAGCGGCGGCCTGAATACTATTCGGGAGATTATCAAGGCCTCTAAGGGTTCGATCATGTTGATTAAGGACGGGTATCTGGTAGTGGAAGGTGTTTTCGGCTGGAAACCCGGAGAGGTGGTTAGAAAACGCTCGTTTACTATCGGTGAAGGGATCGCCGGCCTGGCGGCCCAGCGTAAAGAATCTATACTGGTAAATGATGTGAATAATTCTCCCCTTTTCGTAAGAGAAGGCCAGAAAGTCTGGCGCGGTTGTCAGAATCTGCTCTGTATCCCCATGATCCATGAAAATCAGCTAAAAGGGGTAATCAATATCCAGGATAAACTCGACGGCGCTCCTTTTACCAAGACCGACCTTGAGTATGCGGAGATCATCGCTTCTTCTATGGCCATATCATTAAGTAATATCGAGCTGGTGCAGGAGAAAATAGAGAAGACGCGCATGGAAGTGGAATTGAAAACCGCCGAGGCAGTGCAGAAGACTCTCCTGCCCAAGGAAGACCCCAGCAATGAAAAGATCGAGTTCTCCAGTTTCTTTGACCCCGCCAATGAGACCGGGGGCGACTGGTTTGGGTATGTTACAGACAAGTACGCTAATAAATTGACAATTTTTATCGGCGATGTCTCCGGGCATGGCGCCTCGGCAGCTTTGATCACTGCCGCGGTAAATAGTTTTGTAAAGACGGTGATGATATTGAAAGAAAAATTCATCGAAAAGGGCTCAGGGAGCGATTCGGTTATCTCCATGAGGGAGGAGTTGGATAGGTTATTTGAACCCGCTAATCTTTTAAGGCTCTTAAACCGTATCGTGCTTGAGATCGGCCAGCGGCAACTCTTGATGAGTTTCTTTGTCTGTTCGCTTGACCTTAAATCCATGGAATTACGCTTTGCCAACGCCGGGCACAATCAACCCTATCTTTACCGGCA
>JAPLLP010000304.1 GCA_026387515.1 Candidatus Omnitrophota bacterium
AGGGATTATGGATGGTGGCGCCGATCAAGATAGGGTTGCCTTCCTCTATATCAGGCAACAAAATATCCTGTTGGGCCTTATTGAAACGGTGAATTTCGTCTATAAAAAGTATGGTTTTCTTGCCCGAACCTTGAATTTTTAGTTTTGCCTGGGCGATAACTTTTCTCAGCTCTTCGACATTTGAGGTAGTGGCATTAACGGCGGCATAATAAGACTTGGTAACATTGGCTATGCACCAGGCCAGGGAAGTCTTCCCGGTACCGGCTGGCCCATAGAGAATCAGAGAGGCCAAACGGTCGGCAAGTATCGCCCGGCGCAAGAGTTTGCCTTCGCCGATAATATGCGCCTGGCCTACGAATTCATCAAGATTATTCGGCCGCATGCGTACGGCCAGCGGTAGAGACTTGGGGTCTGGGGTAGGCCTTGATTCAAAAAAATCCATAAGCTATACTCAATCCCGCTTCGCCATCATAATTTTGGCATCATACCTAAATGGCTTGCGGGATTTCGCTAGATTCGTTTAATATAGGTGCTCAAGGTGCTCAAGGTGCTCAAAAAAAATCCCCGCACTGTGCCGTCGGACTTGAAGGGCTGTGAACCGTTTTGGTTACACGTGGGGGCGTCTCCTTTATCGCCGAAGCTTTAAAGGAAGTAAAGCCCCCTTTTTTCTGGTGTTGGCTCACCAACTTCAAGTATCCCAACGAACACGGCAGGGATATATTTCAATGATCCTCACTTGCAAATATAGTATAGCACATCCGACAGTTAAAGTCAATGACACGGCCATTCACAATTCGCGCGATTATCTAATTTTTGCCGAAAACTTGTCTTGCAATATAGCGCAGACGCCGGCGTGTAAAGGCCCAACCTCTTCTTCGGTCAAAGTACGCTCTCCGGAGCGGTAAAGGCAAGATAAAGTCAACCCTTTATAAGGGCGAATTCTTTCTCACCGCGGCCAATATATCATCTACGAGAATCTCTTCCTTTATTACCAGGCTTGTGTCTCTTACGATTGCCGGATACAGCGGCAAGGGTTTAAATTTCTTCTCCAGGCCCGCCAAGGAAAAGATCTTTTCTAGCGAAAATTCTAATATAAAAACCTCTTTATTTTTTATATCCCATTTATCCAGAATATCTCTTTGCACCTCAAAGATAACGCCGACATTATCTTCTTTAACCTTAACGCACACGGTTTGGGCAGGCCCTATTTGCAGGCGATAATCGCTAATCCCTAAGCGTTCAAACAAAACTTCCGCAATGCCCTTTAGGTGCAAAATACTGGTCTTATCTTTTATTAGCCCGTCGATAACAAACCTCGGTCGCGCTCCACAAAGAGCAACCCCCAGCATCAATTCTTCTCCGCAGACCCCCTTCTCCTTAAAAGCGAATCTCTTGGCAGCCTCGAATATCGCTACATATCCTTCCTGCTGATTAAGATTGCGGCTGATACAAGTTAACAAGCCCGGGGTAAGCGTGGTACGCAAGACCTCCTGGTCTTTGCTCAAAGGATTAAGGATCTCGATCGGCTCTTCTTGAGATAAGCCGGAAAGAATATCCCGGCCAACCAAGCTATAGGTGATCACCTCTTGCAGGCCTAATCCCACAAGGATATTTTTGCTATACGCCAAGAGGTCTTTTTTATAATCCCCAGCCTTCACATTAGCCGCCGGCAGAGTCGGGGCAATATTCCCATAACCGTTTACCCGCGCCAGCTCTTCAATCAAATCCACCTCTTGGGCCACGTCCATGCGCGACGACGGGACAGTAACCTGTATTTTATCTTTATTCTTAACGCTGACGGCAAAACCCAGCCGCGTTAAAATATCCTTTATCTTGGGTAAACCCAGAGTTATGCCTAATTTTTCTTGGGCTAAAGTAATATCTAAAATGATCTTACTTGTTTTGATCGCAGCTGTTCCCGAGCGTAGGAAAACAAGCTGTTTCGCCGAGGCGCACTTTTCAATCAGGTCCGAGGCCCCGCTTGAGGCGAGCTCAACCGCCTCCGGGTCGATCCCCCTTTCGAAGCGGTAAGAAGATTCTGTCTGCAGGCCTAACGCGCGCCTTGCGCGGCGGGTAACCAGCGGATTAAATATAGCCGCCTCTAAAAGAATATTCTTGGTCCCCTCATCCACTTCCGTATCTTTACCGCCGATTATCCCTGCTATCGCGATAGGCCGGCCCGCTTCTTCTGTCTTGCCGGCGGTTATTACTAATATTTCTTTATTTAAAACCCTCTTCTCTCCGTCGATGGTAATGATCTCTTCTCTATCCTTGGCCCGGCGCACACCGATAACTAGATCCTCATATGAATCATTTCCGGTTGAGCGCAGTATCTTATCCAAGTCAAAGGCGTGCAAGGGTTCCCCGATGGTAAATAAAATATAGTTAGTGCTGTCCACTATATTGTTGGTGCTGCGGCACCCCACCAATTCCAGGCGCTTTCTCATCCAGCCCGGAGCCGGGGATACTTTTGTACCCTGCATTATCCTGGCCGTATAAACGGGGCAATCTTTTTTATCCTCGATTTTAATGCCTGATGGTTTAACCTTTTCGGACTGCTGCCTGGACTTTGCGGCCTTAAGCTTCTTGCCGGTAATCGCCGCCACTTCCCTGGCTATGCCCACAACGCTTAACCAGTCCGGACGGTTAGAGGTAATTTCGATCTCCAAGACAAAATCTCCCTCGCGTTTGTCTAGGCCGGTTACCTCCAGGCCCGCCATGGTCAACTTATCCGCCAAGGCCTCAGCGGGGATGGTTATATCTACAAAATCTTTTAGCCAGTTATAGGTGACTTTCATGGTAGGGGTGTCATATTAGAATTGCCTTAAGAACCTCAAATCGTTTTCGAAGAACAGCCTGATATCGCTAATACCATATTTAAGCATGGTAATTCTCTCTACCCCCATGCCAAAGGCAAAGCCGGTATACTGCTTGGCGTTGTAGCCAACGTGCCTGAATACGTTGGGATGGATCATCCCCGCGCCCAATACCTCAAGCCATCCTTTTCTGCCGCATACGGAACAACCCTGCCCCTTACAGATAATACAAGAGATATCCATTTCTGCGGAAGGTTCGGTAAAAGGGAAAAAATGGGGACGAAAGCGCATCTTGATCTCCTGTCCAAAGACTGCCTTGGCAAATGCCTCTAAAACACCTTTCAAGTCGGAAAACCTGATCCCCTTGTCCACCATGAATCCTTCTATCTGATGGAACATGAAAGAGTGCGATGCGTCCACGGCATCCGGGCGATAAACCCTGCCCGGCACCACCACTGCCAGCGGCGGCTTTTGCGATTTCATCACTCGTATCTGCACCGGAGAGGTATGGCTGCGCAATAATAATTTTTGCGCCCCGGGATCCTGTTTTAAATAGAAGGTGTCGAAGGCGTCGCGGGAAGGGTGCTCAAGCGGAATATTCAGTCCGGTAAAGTTATTGTATTCGCTCTCGATCTCCGGCCCCTCCACCACGCTAAATCCCAGGCGCACGAATACGGCGCAGATATCGTCTATAGCCTGGGTTAAGGGATGCAGGCGCCCAAGGTCCTGGGCAATGCCGGGAAGCCCGATATCCAGGCCGCAAGAATCCTTTACGGCAATACCCTGACTCAAGGATCTTTGTTTTTCTTCGATAAGGGAAAGCGCGGCCGTTTTTAACATATTGACCTGCTGTCCGAAAACAGCGCGCTCTTCTTTAGGTAGGGCGGGGATCTCTCCGGTCAACTGAGAGATGATGCCTCTTCTGCCAAGATATTTTATGCGCAACTCTTCTAATCCCTGAGGAGAATTGACGGAGCCGATCTCCAGGTTTAACTGAGTTTTAATTGCCTCGATATCTACGCTAGGCATGGCAACTATCTATGGTTTAACCTTTTTTGGCTATCTCGATGAGCTTGATTATGGCATTGGCGTCCTTTACCGCCAACTCCGCGAGCATCTTGCGGTTGATCGCCACCTTGGCTTTTTTCAGGCCGCTCATAAATTTACTATAGGTTATACCGGCCTGGCGGCAGGCAGCATTAATACGGATTATCCAAAGCTGCCTGATCTTTCTTTTCTTGACCCGCCTGTCGCGGTAGGCGTAGACGTCGGCGTGCAGCAAGGTCCTGCGCGCCTGCTGAAACTGCTTGCTGCGGTCCAGCCAGAAACCCTTTGCCCTTTTTAATAACCTCTTTTTTCTTCTCCTGGTTGCAACGCTGTGTTTTACCTTAGCCATTTTTCACTCCGTTTCATTTTGTTTAGCTAAAAACCGGGGCTATCCGTACGGCAGCATCCTAGTCAGATATTTCTTGGTCTTTCTGTCCCCGATAGTCTTGGATTTTCTCAAATGCCTCAGCCGTTCACCCTGTTTACTGGTAAGCAAGTGGCTTTTGCCGCCGGTTGAATATTTAAGTTTCCCTTTTTTGGTAAACCTGAATCTTTTGGCAACACCCTTTTTCGTCTTTAATTTTGGCATGGTATAAATGAACTCTTCCCGCAGAACACCTGATTCGCATGTTGCGCGCCAGGTGCCTACAAAGAGCATCCTTCCTTTATATGGTTAATGACCAGCGAGTATTAGAAAAGGCCTTATTTCGGCGCAATCACCAAGGACATGATCTTTCCCTCCATCGATGGATCCTTCTCCACCTGGCCGCTATTCTGGGTATCCAGCATAAACCTCTCCAGAATCTTCCTGCCTAAGTCCAGATGTTCCATCTGCCTGCCGCGGAAAAATAGGTTGATCCTGACCTTATCTTTTTTATTCAAGAACGTGACCACCTGTTTTAGCTTCGTCTGATAATCATGGTTGTCGATGTTAGGCTTAAGCCTGATCTCTTTAAGCTTACCCTGTTTCTGGTGTTTTTTGGCCTCGCGTTCTTTTTTCTCCTGATCGTATTTAAATTTGCTAAAATCGATGATCCGGCATACCGGTGGAGCGGCAGCAGGAGCTACCTCAACCAGGTCCAGCTCACTCAGACTTGCCAACTCCAAAGCCTTATTTATAGGAACGATCCCCAGCTGGCCACCGTCCGCTCCGATCAAACGTACGTGCGGGACACGGATCTTTTCGTTAACCCGGAAAAATTTCTTTATAGCAACCACCTCCTTCACAGTAGTGAATGCCGGCCAATCCGATATGGCCGGGCATAACAGTAGTGAACACTGGCCCAAATCCTATCTGGGCCAGGTGCCCCCTTAGCGCGGGGTGCAGCATTAAACACGGTCTCTTATCTGAATTTTGGCTTGCTCAATGAATTTATCTAAAGACATACTTCCCTTATCGCCCTCACCTTTTTTCCTCACCGAAACCATCCCGCTCTTAACCTCGCGTTCTCCCAACACCAATATGTAAGGTATTTTTTCCGTCTCTGCCCTACGGATCCTCTTATTCAGGGTTTCATTTTCAGTGTCGACCTCGGCCCGTATGGAATTGTTCAACAGGGTATCCTTGATCTTTAGCGCATCTTGAGCCAGAGAATCTTTGATCGGTATGACCACCGCCTGAACCGGAGAAAGCCATAGCGGCAAATTACCCTTGTAGTGCTCGATCAATGCGCCGGTAAAACGCTCAAGGCTTCCCAGAAGCACCCGATGCAGCATGATCGGCTGTTGCTCTTTACCCTCAGCATCGACGTAGGTAAGATTAAATCTTTTGGGCAGGGCAAAATCGCACTGGATGGTAGCGCACTGCCAGGACCGCTTCAGGGCATCCTTTAATTTTATATCAATCTTGGGCCCGTAAAAAGCGCCCTCTCCTTCATTAATATCATACTGCAGACTCCTGTCTTTAAGGGCCTGCTCAAGCGCCGCTGTCGCCCGCTGCCAGTCTTCGTCCGTACCAATGTACTTTTGGGGCCGGGTGCTCAATTCAATGCCTACCGAATTAAATCCAAAGACCTTCATGGTATCAAAGACGAAATCTATAATCGCTTTTATCTCGGGGGTCAGCTGTTCCGGCGTGCAAAATATGTGCGCATCGTCCTGGGTAAACCCCCGCACGCGCAAGAGGCCGTGCAAAACGCCGGCTTTTTCATTGCGATAGACCGTACCCAGCTCGAAAAATCTTACGGGGAGGTTACGGTAGCTGCGGGTCTGAGATTTATAAATCAGGATGTGCCCCGGGCAATTCATGGGCTTAAGCACAAATTCTTTGTCATCTACTTTAAGGGTATACATGTTTTCTTTATAATAATCGTAGTGCCCGGAGGTCTTCCACAACTGGGCCTGCATAATATGCGGGGTGATTACCATCTGGTAACCGCGCTTTAAATGCTCCTCCTTCTCATAATCTTCGATAATCTTTCTTAATAAGGCGCCTTTGGGATGATAAAATACCAGGCCTGCCCCGGCCTCTTCGTGATAGATATCAAAAAATCCCAGTTGCGGCCCGAGTTTTCTGTGGTCACGCTCCTTGGCCTCTTCAATATTCTTTAAATACTCCTCGAGCTCTTTCTGTGTTTCAAAACAGGTCCCGTATATTCGCTGCAGCATGGGGTTGGTCTCGATCCCGTGCCAGTAGGCTCCGGCTACCGAGAGCAATTTGAAGGCCTTGATCTCTCCGGTAGACTGCAGGTGCGGCCCGCGGCAGAGATCCACAAAATCCTCGCCGGTTTTATAAAGAGACACTTTCTCCTCGGGAATTCGATCGATCAAATCTATTTTGTAAGTCTCTTTTAATTGGGCAAATAAATCTAGCGCCTCTTTTTTAGTAACCTCTTGCCGGGTAAAGGGTTTATTCCCTGCGATAATCTGGCGCATCTTCTCCTCTACGCGCGCTAAATCTTCGTCGGAAAACGGCTCTTTCTTATCAAAATCATAATAAAATCCGTCTTCGATGGAAGGGCCGATGCCAAGCAAGGCATCCGGCCATAAAGATTTTACCGCCTGGGCCATCACGTGTGAACAGGAGTGTCTTAATGTATTTAGTTCCATAGTCGTTTTTGTTTGGCGAAAAATCAAATGGGCCCATGAGGACTTGAACCTCAGACCTTTGCGATGTCAACGCAACGCTCTAACCAACTGAGCTATGAGCCCGAATTTTATCAGTGCCGGGAGAGGGAATTGAACCCACAAGGCCTTACGGCCGCGGGATTTTAAGTCCCGTGCGTTTGCCAATTTCGCCATCCCGGCAAAACGCGATCTTAACCAAAAACTATCCACAGGCTAAAGGCGCGGAGCGGAATTGAACCGCTGAATAACTGTTTTGCAGACAGTTGCCTTACCTCTTGGCTACCGCGCCAAAATTTTCTTTGCCGCTTTTACAATCTCTTCTACATCCGCAAGACAGCCAAGTCCGTTTTGTCCGCAGGCAAGTTTTCCTGGCCTAGGCTCCACGAATTTATACCCCAGGTTTTTTAACTTCTCGATGTTCCCCTGGGTGATCTTATTCAAATACATCCCTTCATTCATCGCCGGGCAAATCAAAACCGGGGCCTTGGTAGCCAAGACCACACAGGTCAAAAGGTCATCGCAAATGCCCGCGCAAATTTTAGCGATAATATTGGCTGTGGCCGGCGCAATCAATACCAGGTCTGCCTTAGACGCTAACGAAACGTGCTCTATCTCCCAGGAAGGGGCGTCTTCAAATAGCCCGTGATAGGCCTTATTCCCGCTTAGAGACTCGAAAACTATCGGCCGGATCAACTGGGTTGACTCGGG
Source organism: Candidatus Omnitrophota bacterium (assembly GCA_026387515.1). The sequence continues at coordinate 7,638 of JAPLLP010000304.1, forward strand.
CGTCTGGACCACGGTCACAGAACAGCCCTCGGCTTGCAGCCGGCGCACGATATCGCAAGCCTTATATATAGCGATGCTTGCACTTACCCCTAAGACAATATTGCTCTTCATTTTTTTATTCTGCAGGTGATCTTATTCTCGGCTATCTCGTGCAGGGCAACGGTCGAAGGTTTGACCGAAGAATTCATTTCTACCAGCTTTGGCTGGCCCTCGGCAATCTCAAGCGCCCTCTTTGAAGCCAAAATCACCAGTTTATAAACCGAGCCGAGGCTCTTATCCACCAGATTCTCTAACGGAACAGCGTAACCCATACTTTGATTCTCCTTAAGCTGATATTTCTAGGCAATAATATGTTTTAAGATTATTTTTCTTAATTCACCCACAGCCCGCGACAGGTCTTTATTAAGAATGCAATAATCAAGGCCCTGGCTTGCCTTGAGCTCCTCCTTGGCTAGACCGAGGCGTTTTTTAATCTCGCTCTTCTCGGTGTGGCAGCAGCGTTTTTCGATACGCGCGCTCAAGGCCTCCAGCGACGGAGGCCGCACAAAAATAGTAACCGTATTTTGCGGAAAAAGCCTTTTTAACGCCCTTACCCCCCGCAGGTCCAAACACATCAAAAGATGTTTTCCCTGGAGCAATTTCTTCTCTACACACTGACGGGGAGTGCCGTAATAATACCCTAAATATCTTGTGTATTCAATAATTTTTTTTTCTTTATTATACTGCCTGAACTGCCGGGGAGTAATGAACAGGTAGTCCTTGCCTTGCCTCTCCCTGCTTCTTTTCGGGCGAGTGGTAAAAGATATGGACTTGTTTAATCTTGCCTTAAGGCGGCTTGAACGCAGGACCTCCTGGGCCAGGGTGGTTTTTCCCGAACCCGAGGGGCCGGCGATAACAAACACCAGCCCTTTAGCCTTATTGCGTTTTTTTGCCCCTTGCGCCCTATTCAATATTCTGAACCTGCTCCCTTATCTTCTCGATCTTGCTTTTTATCTCTACCACCTTGGCCGAGATAAAAGAATCGCAGGATTTAGCGCCCATAGTATTTGCCTCGCGCTGCATCTCCTGGGCGATAAAATCCAGCTCCTTACCTATGGGCCCGGGAGCGGATAACCTGCGGTTTAAATTTTTACAATGAAAACCGAGGCGCTCAAGCTCTTCGGTAATGTCGGAGTTTTTCAAAAAACTACTACGCTCCTCATCGGTGGAAAACGAACATACCTTCTTCTTGATGGCTTTCGTAAAATGTGCCTTGACGACATTAATATCATTTCTAAGGTCTTGGCCCCTCTTGACTAGGAAGACGGATAAAGCCGCCCCTTCCTTTTGTCTGGCGCGCACCAAATCATCTATTGCCTCATCTAACAATGTTTTGAGTTTAGGCCAGATCTTCGATTTGGGCACCACGCTTTCCGCAAGACTTAAAACACCGGGCAGGTGGATAAGAGTATCCATACTGGCGTCTTCTTTCAGGTGGTACTTAGTCTTTATCCGACCCATCGCCTCCAGATACTTAGAGAGCAAGGCGGAATTCACGAACACGTCGCTATTTTCTCCGCCGGTAATGTTTACCGCGCAGGTAACCCGCCCACGCCTGATCTTGGCTTCTATTTCACTCTTGATCTTCTCCTCCAGGGACAGGAACCCCTGTGGCAGGTGCAAAACCGTCTCCAAGAATTTATGGTTGGTGCTGCGCAACTCAACGCTGATCTTGCCAAACGGCGGCAGATCCTTCTCTCTCCCGCCAAAACCGGTCATGCTTCTTATCATTTAAGCGCTCCGTTATTTTAGGCCCAAACTGTCTTTGTGTTTTCTTTTACTGCCTGGGTTTTTGTGGGGAATAAATTCACGATGATCTCGTCCGGTTGAAACCAGAGCATTATCTCTCGCTTGGCCTCATTCTCGTCGGAAGAAACGTGAATCACGTTCTCATAAACCCCCGAGGTGGTAATCCTTCCGTAAGACCCGCGTATAGTGGTTGACTCTGCTTCTTCGGGATTAGTTGACCCCGCCAATTCCCGGCACTTATTGATGGCGTCTGTGCCCCAGTATACCAGGGCCATTATTTTTTTACGGTCATGTAATTCCCCGCGGAAATACTTTATCAGCTCCGGGAAAAACGGCTTGTCTTTAAGATGCTTGTAATGCTCTTCGGCCAGTTCCTGGGAGACGCGTACCATCTTGGCCGCCACGATCTCAAGTTTGGTTTCCGAGAGCCGGGTAAGGATGTTTCCGGTAAGGGATTTCTTTAACCCGTCTGGTTTGATGAGAATTAAAACCGCCTGTGTCATAACTATGCTCCTTCGCAGTAGCGAACCCCAATCCATCCGCCCAGGATAGGCGCACTTGGCAATCCCATATGCCAAGGTGCGATAGGATTGGGGGTACTATATGGTCGAGTGTTTGATTCTTTGAACGATCCTT
>JAPLLP010000222.1 GCA_026387515.1 Candidatus Omnitrophota bacterium
CCAAACCTCTCCAGCTCCTCCTTGATCGGCGCGCGCACCACAATATCCCAGAAGGTCACGCGGGATGGATTCTTGGCTGAGCTGCGCATCATTGCGGGCGGAATTACTCTTTGGCTACCGTCTGATATTTTCGGCGCAGGGGTGGCGGCAGGCGCAGGGTCTGAGGGATTTTGCGTTGCGCAAACTCCATTCTTAATCTTAGCAGCAAACTCTTCAAAGGTATAAATGTTGCCTCGGTAGTTATTACTGTTGTGGTTATTGCCGTTGGAGACGTAACCCAGGATGCGGTCTAAATTCCTAATTTGTTTCCGGCTAAATCTTCCTGCCCAGAAGGCATCCAGGAGTCTTTTGCGCAGATATTTCTTTTGAGCGCTATTGGGCACCACATAGGCATAATGATGCCCTACTCTTATTCCCCAAAGCCAATATTTGAATCTCTCACTAATACGTTGCATTGGCCGGCAGAAAACCCGGCTTACCTCTTCGTCAAAAACTACCAAGGCAAAGCCGCTCTGAGTAGAAATCTCGTCCAGGCGCGCGATATCCTTCTGAGAATATATCTTTAAAGGAGGCGCTGGCAGAAACGGAAAAATAAACCTTAAAAGAAATAAAACTAAACAAGTGAAGCCATACACCGGTAGAAATAAAAGGTAAGTGTAAAGCGCGCCGGGGAATTTCTGCTCAAAAATAATTGCCTCTAATTCTCGGATGCCGGTGGCATAAGCAAATAGCCCTGCTTGTCTGCCTATTATCTGGCTAAAATTACGCAAATGTGCCTCTTCTTCCGGGGTTAATGACTTGGCGCTTAAATCCAACTTTATTTTTTCTTTGGCGGGTGGGGCAACCGGGGCAGCTTTGTGTTTTCTAGGTTTTGTAGGGGCTGGCGGCTCTGCCTCTGTCCTTCTTTTTCCCGGAGGGGGAATAACTTTTCCCGCTGCCTCTTTCACCTCAATTTCCACAACCGGCTCCCTGGAAGGCTCCCTGACGATGACAGACTCAATTTCATTAACAAGTATGCTTTGCACGCCGCGGGCACGCCCTCCACGGAAACCACCGTAAAGCAACCGGATTTTTCCGGCTTCAGATTTCCTGTAACCGATAAGTTGCCCCGGCCCAAGAACCTCCTGCGGCTTAGCGAGATGGGGCCGTCTTAACTCAATAAGGATAAAAGGCATTTCCCCTTTCAGCGGAGAATCAGGCGGATAGGTTTGCATAAATTCCTCAGCTGACATCCTTTTGCCGGCAAAATTAAACCGCCAGGCAGGCGGCGCTGTCTTCGGCGGCTCTGCACGACGCCTTGGTTCTTCTTTAACGCGGGAGCCTTGTTCTTCCTTCTTAGCGGTTAAATTAGTTTCGGCTTGATGCAAAAGAACAGCCAATGCTCGCCCTTCTTCTAAATCCTGCATTTGTCGGATTGCAGCGACGGCTTGAATAAAATACTCTAAAGCTAGCGCTAAGTCCTCCTCATGCTGAGTGAAGAGATGTTCTATAACCTGTATCTTCTGGCCTTGGGAGAATAAAGGCATCTGGTTAAGTTCTGAAATCAACTGCTGCGACTGCTCCGGCATCCCTATAGAGATTATTTCCGCGGGGATTTCTTCTGCCTTAAGCTCCTGCCGGCTTACCTGGTCTATTTTTACTATTGCCACATCGCTAAGTCCATGCACAAGTAATTCTTCTTTCAATTGAGAAAGAAAATCTTGTATATCTTGGCCGGCTTTAGCGTGTGCATTCTGAATAATATGCGCTAGTTCAACCTCTTCTCGGATTATTACCTCAGAAGAACTAAAAATCAGAAGCAAAACCTGCCTTTTCTGCGCTGGGCTTATCCCTGGCAAGGCGGAATTTAAAACCGCTAAAACCTTTCTAAGCAGAGAATTGTATACCAACCCTATCCATTCGCTGGTGCACACTCTCGGAAGAAGAGTAAGAATAATTACCTTATCCCTGGCAGTAAAATTATTTTCATTGTTTAAGTCGCTTACTGCCTGAGGCAGGTTGGGAAAAGTAGAATTGGGGCGGCTAGCATTGGCCAGAAGAATCTGGGCGCGGTCAAAGAGATTGATTCCCGATGCTTGCAGGCAATTATTGCCTAAGGAAATATTTGCCATGGAGGTTTCATCCGGAAGCTCTGCCATAATCTGCTGAATTTGGCTGGGATAAAATCCTTCTTTGCGCAGGTAGTCTACTGTTTTTGCTGCTACTTGAGGATGTTTCCTGCCGTTATTTGCCTTGACTGCTGGCGGCAGAGCCTCCTCCTTTTCCGCCCTGTGGTCAACTGGTTTTGTATGCTTCTTGACGCCCCGGTAATACAATTGGCGGCGGCCTAGGTCATAGTTGAGATTGCTCATAGATTCGTTATCCTCGTGTTCAGTGCACTCCAAGGCGGCCAGAAGCTCGTGCAAGATATCGGCAGGCTGGAATTTGGGGGTGAGGTAGATATTGATGTGATCTTGAGTTTCACCGTATAACCAAAAAGCCGGCCATTCAGGGTGGGGCGGGGCACGGATAAAATGGATTTGTTTCCCTGCGGCGCTTACTTTTTTGCGGGTTAACTCTTCATATAAACGGATGCCTTCCTTGATTCTGACAAAAGCAGGGCCAGTGTTTATCTCCTTCCATTCCCAGCGCGGATACTTCTCTTGCAGTTTCGCCAATTCTTTTTTTGCCTCTTCTTCTGTAGCTC
>JAPLLP010000068.1 GCA_026387515.1 Candidatus Omnitrophota bacterium
CTGCTCTCAAGAAATATGTAAATAAAAGGGCCTACAGTGGCAAGGACAGCCATCAATCCTAAGGGCAGCATCCACCACTGCGGGCCAATGATATTCATCAGCCGGTCCCGCAGGAAACCCGCAAAGGCAAACGGCAATCCGAGGATCAAGGTATAAACCGCGATAAAGATGCCGGTGCGGGTAATAGCCACCTTGATATCCATGAGGCGGTAGCGGAGGATAGAATAACCAACCAGGCCTACGTAGAAAGAAGAAAGAATGTTACCAAAGGGGTATAATTTTATATCATACCAAAGTGGAAAATTTGTGCACCCCCCAAGATATCCTAAAACACTACCAATAAAAACATAAAAAAATTGATTGCGCCGTATTCCACTGCTTTTTTTTATTTCTTTCCATAAGAAAAAACAACCAAGTATTGAATAGGCTATAAAATAGATTAGAAAATATATGTATAAAGGCCCCGCTGTCGGCCAAAAAGCAAATTTGAGACGCGGCCGCACGTCTTGAATCATTAAAGGAGTAAAATTCAAGATGACGAAAACACTAGCAAGAGAATAAGCCAGATAAATACCCCTTTTTATGTTGGGATTATTGTAATTACCAATCAACGTAGCAACGAAATGAAAGTAGGCTGCAGGCACAAAAATAGCGCCGAACATCAACATCTGGCACCAAAAAAAAGCATCCGTGCTAGTATAGGATATTTGCCATAAGAAATATGAATAACTCCAGAAAGAAATAAAAAAACAAAATATCGCGTAAGTAATATTCGATAAAGCGCGCCTATTACGCATATAAATAAAAATACCTAATATGGTAAGCGTGATTCCGTTTATTAAAGCGCTAAGAGGGTAATACAGCATAAAATTATGTCCTTACTAAGCAGTATTGCATAACTTTACTTTTTTGAGCCAGAATTTGAACATCTTGCGCTGGAAAACCAGCATCAACAAATATCTTCTTAAACTCTTCCTCAGCTCTATAGATAAGATACCAATCGCCGATCCATTCCATCCAAGTCGAAGAAGAATTACTATATTTGTCCCTCGCGTTAGATATTATTATAATACCATCTTTTTTAATAAGTTTGCGTAAATTACTTACAAGTCTTACGGCCACTCTTTCATCCAAATAATCAAATAATCCTGTCGAATAAATCAAATCATATTTGTATGGAATTTCACTGGTTATTTCTTTTTTTAAAGCAAGACGCACCGCATTTTTTTGAGTGAAATTAACATTTTGCGGGCTATTCAAAATTTGTCTTGCATAAACAATGGCTCTCTCATCTAAATCATAACAGTCAAAAATTACTTTTGAAAAAAGCCCATTGTTATCAGTTTCTAATAGTTCCTTAATTTCTCTTGCCGGACCACAAGCTAAATCCATGAAACGCAAATCTCTATTTGAACGGGTTTTCGTAAAATCCAAAATAAATTTTTTAAAATCTTCTTTCCTTTCTCGCACAGAATAAGAAGCAGCTAGCTCTAGAAACCAAATATCCCAAAGCTTATCAAAACCCTCTGTCCGCACCTGATTTTGATAAATATCGTCAATGATCTTGAAATCTCCGGAGTAGCCAAACGGTTTATTAGCGCACCATTTGATATAATCGCCATATAGAAAATAACGCCGATATCTTTTTTCAAATATCTTTTTCAATTTATAAATATCCTCTTCGGCCTTATCAATGTTTTCTCTTTCAAAATCCATAATATCTTGATAAATCCTATCTACTGTTAAATTAAATATCGCTTGAAACTTTGATACCTCGGAAGGCGATTTCAACAAAGCTTCCTGTATCTCACTGCTAAGCTTTCGATAATTTCTTATTCTCGAGAATATATTTAAATTTATAGGGCTCATTTTACTACCTCTTTTATCTTATTTACAAGCTCTAAGATATCGAAAGGTTTGTAAATATAGGCAACGGGATTGAGGGATTTAGCCTTATCCTCCATCTCTCCATCCGCATAACCAGTAATGAATAAGACTGGATAACGAGGAAGGTTATTTTTGTCCAAATTTTCAAAGATTTTATGTACTGCTTCAGCGCCACTTATACCCGGCATGCGCATATCGGCAATTATTAAATCGAAATTTTCTTCATCCGCAATTATTATGCCGTCTTGACCATTTTTGGCAACAAAAACTTCAAATCCATTTTTTTCAAGCAATTTTTTCAGCGATTTAACAATTAACTCTTCATCATCAATCACTCATATTTTCTTCGCCATTACTCGCCTCCCCTAAGATCCCTTACGGGCTACCCAAGGAAGTTGGATAGTAAATAAAGAACCTTTACCCTGCTCGGACTGCACGCTAATCTTCCCCTCATATTTATCAACTATTGACTGACATATCGACAAGCCCAAACCCAGGCCTTTACCCACGTCTTTGGTGGTAAAGAATGGATCGAATATCCTGGAAAGCACCTCTTTAGACATCCCTATCCCGTTATCTTTAATATGAATAACAATCCACTCGTGGGTCCTGGAAAGCGATATTTCAATCAAACCGATCCTTTTAACCTGCCTTATGGCATCACGGGCATTCAAAACAATATTGGTTATAACCTGCTCCAGCTCATTGTGATCGGCCGTAACCGGGTATTTTTCCTCTTTAGCATTAACCGCTATATGGATATTTTCCTGTTCCAGCTGGTAACGCAGGAACGAAACAACATTCTTAACCACAGTCAAAAGGTCAACCTCTGCCACCTGGCCCGCATCCATGGGCCGGCGGGCGTAAACCATGAGCTTCTGGACGATAGTGCGGCAGCGTTTGGTCGCCTCCTCGATCAATTCCAGCGATTCGCGGTCAAACTGCGCGTCCTGGTCATCGGTAGTCAAAAGCATCTGGACATTGGTCAATATCGCCGCCAGGGGGTTATTTATTTCATGGGCCACGCCTCCGGCAAGCGTACCAACAGTAGCCAGTTTTTCCGCCTGCACAAGCTGCTTCTGCACATCAACCAATTCCTTGGTCCTTTGTTTTACCTGATCTTCGATATTCTCATAAAGCAGAGAATTAGAGATGGCGATCGTAGATTGATTCTTTAATATAGCCAAAAAGTTAAAGTCTGCCGCGCTATAGCGCTTGAGATTTGCCTTTTTGCCAAGATTTATTATCCCCAATAATTTTTCATTCAGGACCAATGGAACCACTACCAGGGCTTGCGTAAAGTTAAAGTATGCTGATGCCGCCTCTTTTATGGAAGAATAAGCCGGGTCTATATCTACAAAATCCCGGTAGACGATCTTATCATTTTTAGCTAACCACAGCAGGAATTCATTCTCAAGATTTAAATCGGCAGCTTGCGCGGACTCATCTTTGGAATTTGCCTGCCTGTAACTCTTTTTTACTTCATTATATATGAATATGGCTACGCGCTGCGGGTAAAGGGTATCCGTGATCGTATCTTCGATGCGCTTGATAAGCTGGCTGATCCCTTTTAAGTGCACCAGGTCTTCGGTGAACCTGGCAGAGATCTCCTCAAGATTATATTGGCCCCGCTGGAAAAAATGGTCGATCTTCGGCTGGAATGTCTTTACGAAGAACAGGAACAGCATCAGCAAGATCACGGACAGGATAAACCCGCCTAAGATATTAAGCCCTTTATACCAGGGAAAAATAAAATAAAGCAATACAACAAAAGGGGTAACTAAGGCCGCATTAGTAAAGAGCCAGGCAATGGTCTTATGTATCACGGTCTCAATATCCATCAGCCTGTAACGTATGATCGAATAGCCCACAATGGTAATACAGGTAAAAACGGGTATAAAGGCAATCAGGTAAAGCGGTATGCCATAATTAGGCAGGAATTCAATGGAACCGATAAAGGCGATGGAAAAAGCGGCGATGATCAATTTAGCCTGTTTCTTTTTTATGGGGAGCTGTTCCTTTTGGTAAGCGCAAACAAAATTCTTTATCGCCAGGGACATAATTATAAAAAACCATATTACAAGCAGAAAATAAGCAGCTCCGGCTTTAGGATAGAATCCCCAACGATAATGCCATAGTCCAGTAATAAGCAAACTTGAATTGACGCATAAAAAATACAAGGTCAGCCCGCACAGTAGGTTAAAAATCAGAGAACCCCAGCTGCTTTTTATGCCTTTTAAGGTTGGTGATGTTGCCCTCCAGCAAACCGAGAAGAAATGGATCGTAGGGGTAATGAAAATAATGCCTAAGAAAGAAACATATTTAGACCAGGCCAACGCAACCCCCTCATCTAACGAGCTATAGATAGCGCCTAATCCCACCAACCAGAGCATCACGGAAACACAAGACAACATGTAGGAAAGCTTTATGAGCGACCTTCTATGCTGGGCAAAAATAAAGATCCCCTCTAATAGGCTCAGGATACCCACTGTAAAATATGGAATAGCGTAAACATTCCAAAAATAGGCATTATGAACAACCATATTCATCATAGTTTATTATTCCTGCGCTGCTATCTCTTCAATCGCTGATAAGTAACCGAGGACCTTGTCTTTAGGGCCTTTTATGCTCACCGGACAAGCTATGTTTTTATCTTCAGTCATTTTGAAAAAGTTTCCGATAGCTATAAAACCGTCGGAATGTATATCACTTGACGGCGCGACGAAAAAATCCGCCCGGTCAAGAATGCTTACGCCTATACTTCCGGCAAGCTCCCTTGCCGCGGAACCCAAACACTTTGATACGAGAGTATAAAAAATCGGCGGCAAGGATGCGTAAGTTTCGAATAATTCATAGTTCTCGCTTCTGCGGGTGATGGTTAACTTGACCTGCCGGTCAAATTCATCTTGAAATCTTAAAAACGCCTGCTCTGGGTTATTCTTGTCAAAAAATAATCCCGGGCGGATCAACACAAACCCTAATGACCTTTCGCGGTTATGGCGCTGAGGAAGATTTACGGGAATAAGGAACTTTTTATCGCGAAAAACCGGATGATTACCTAACCTCCACAACAGGAGCCGAAAGGTAGTAATACATTTTTTCTCGTGCTCTATGTGCTCATGGTTAACCTGATGCGCGGCATCAACAAAATGGCGAAAATCAACCAGATGATTCAAGCAATAAATACTATTCTTTCCATTGCGGCTTGAGCATAATTCCGGAACAATATCTTTCTTATAAGTGGATACGGGAAACACCACATCTTTATCTTTGGCATATTTAGCTTTTAAATCCAGCAGGCCCTCTTGCATGGGCAAACCGTCTATGCAAACATGATGGCATTGAAACCATAGGTCCGCCTCACCGCCAGGGCTAAGCCTGCAGATGATATTGAATACGCCGTGGCCGGGGTGTTTATGCTTGATAAAATCCGGGGGAGAAAACCGGTCATAGTTCTGTCCCGGGCCTAGTTCTTCAAAATGTATGAAAATACCGCTTAAAATCTTCTCAAGATAGCTTCGATCCGAAGCTCCGGAGATACGGTTATATAGCTTTTTTTTAAGGATAAGCGACCTTTTTTTATCATCCAGGTTTCTGGTGATATTGTATATTTCTATAAAAGCCTTATTTAATTCTTCCCTGGGTGCGTCAAAAAAGGGAGTTATCTTGGCCAGGGCGCCATCCGGGTTAAACTCCGCCTCAACTATATCTACGCTCTCTTTCACTGCCCTCTTGGCGCAAAAACGGCCCCAGGCAACCTGCCAATGCGTCACGGGATGCTGGCGGAAAAATTCATCCAGGGCCCGGATAACCTCCTGCCTTGAAGACAGAGCCAGTCCGAAACAGGCCAAGGCGAACTTTGATTGCTCGGTGCGCAGATATACCTGAGTAATTTTTCTCCAGCCGTCCTCTTTCGCCCTTAAGCCGAATATTTTTAGAAACTGCAAGAACTTAATGGTCAAGAATAAAACCAAAACCGTGGGTGTCCAATTATGGACTAGCTTGCGCATCCTAATAGTAGCCATTTTTTTTATACCAGTTAACCGCTCTCGTGATTGTCTCTCTGATCGGAGTAACTCTAAACCCTAGTTCTTCTACGGCCTTAGAATTATCAAATTCACCCGGCAGATGGCAGAATTTCAGCCCTTCACTAGGGATAAGCGGTTTCTTTCTTAAAATGAAGGCGGAAACTACTTCATCAAAATAAGCAAAACCTAGCAATAAGGAATATGGAATTTTAAGCCGCGGCGCCTTAACCTTTGAAATCTCCTCCAATAAACCAAATATCTCCCCAAAGGTGTATTTCCGGTTATCGCACAGGAAGTATCTAGCCCCGATCCTTCCTTTTTCGATTGCCGAAACATAAGCGCAAGCCACATCTTCTACATCCGCTAACGGCAATCCGGCCTCAAAATAACAAGGATACTGCCTGTTTAAAAACTTAACGATCATCTCCCCTGAAGGAGTAGGTTTATAATCTCCTTCGCCAAAGATAATACCAGGACTTAATATCAAGGCCGGTAAATTTCTGGCGCAAAATCCCAGAACTTCTTCTTCGGCCATTAGCTTTGAACGGGCATAATGACTGGTCTTATCGGCCATCGCGGCAACACTGCCGGTAAAGATAAACCTTTCAACCCCTTTCCTTAACGAGGCCTCCAGCAAATTCTTCGTGCCTTTGACATTTACCTCGTAAATCCTGAGCGCGCTTTTTTCCCACCAGGGATAAAAACTATAAATAGAAGCCAAGTGCATTATTATCCCGCATCCGCTGACTGCCCTCTCCATTTCCTCGGGATTAACTACGTCTCCCGTGACGATTTCTATATTTAACCCTTTTAGCGGACAATCTTCGCTTAGGGACCTGACTAACCCTCTTACGGAATATCCGGCGCTAACCAAATGCCTTACTACCGCCTGCCCCAGAAATCCATTTGCCCCTGTAACCAGGACTTTCTTCTCAGGCATGGATGGATTCTCTTATTCTATCTAACATAGGGACATTTACCGCTCTATCCCCCCAATAAAAATCAGCTGCCTGGAATCCGTGCTTTTTACCGAGGCTCCTTATCTCCTCTATTTTTTCGGTGGTAATATTACCCCTGCCGTAACTGAATTTCTCGTAACGTTTTTCCAGGGAAAGGATGATCGCCTCCGCAAAACAGCCATAGATAGTATTGGTAGAAGGCAACCCCACATCAATGGGCAACTGTAAAGGCGTGGGGCAAGTAGCAAGCCCTCCTGAAAATATAAGTATATCGTCTCTGTTTGTAGGCATATAGGATACATTCTTAGGATAACCCACATCTACGATAATCGCCCCGGGCTTAAACCACTCAATATTAAGGATTGACGCGCTGGCGCTGGCCGCGGCAATAACGATATCCGCGTCTTTTACGGCCGCGAAATTATCCGTAGTGGCTTCGATCTTAGCCTTATGCCTTTTGGTCAACTCTGCATGCAGTTTTTTAAGGTTTTCCTTGGTCCTGCCGGTGACCACGACAAATTTTGCCTTATCCGTAAAGGCCCTGGCGCAGGCGCTGCCGATATCGCCGGTGCCGCCTACAATAGCGACTTTAGCCTGTGAAATAACCAAACCCAGCGCTTCTGCCGCTTTTTGCGCGCCGTCTATAGCCATGGCTGCGGTAAATGTATTGCCGGTAGTAACCGGGACATCTACTTCATTGGCGATCTCCTGGCCCACCCTCTCCGCTACTATTGAGGTAAATCCTCCCAGGGTTACTATCCCTACGCCGTTTTTCTCAGCCAGCTTACAGGCCTTGACTACCTTGGAAAACACCACCCACACATCCCGGTCAATCATATCCGGGATAAAAGTAGCCACTACCAGGCATCCGTTTACAGATTGGCCGGTCTTAGACTTAAAATTCATTATGTCGCAAAGTTTAAAAGATGGGGTGATATGATAAAGCTTA
>JAPLLP010000223.1:0-2979 GCA_026387515.1 Candidatus Omnitrophota bacterium
AGAGCTTCTTAAGCATCCTGAAGGAGGTTATTATAAAGAAGTTTATCGTTCGAATGAATTGATCAATAAAAATCATCTTGCTGATAGATTTACCGGAGACAGATGTTATTGCACTTCTATTTATTTTCTGTTGAATAAGAATGACTTCTCGGCTTTCCATCGCATTAAATCAGATGAAACCTGGCATTTTTATTCGGGAACATCCTTATCAATTTACATTATTGATGAGCAAACCGGTTTAACCAGAATCACTTTGGGAAATCAGCTTGATGAAGATAATGTATTACAATATACTATTCAACGAAACACATGGTTTGCTGCTGAACTCAATCATGAAAATTCATTTGCATTAGTCGGTTGTTCCGTTTATCCGGGATTTGACTTCAATGATTTTGAATTAGCGAAAAAAGAAAATCTTATCACTCAGATGCCAGAGCACAGAACTATTATTGAAAAATTATGTATTCAATAATTCTTACAATGTATTAATGTAATGTTTACAATTGATTTACAAATAATTGAAAACAGTAAGATTAGTTCAACCCCTGAAACAACTAGTTGTGCGAAGTTTTTAACTTCGCACGAAATAAAAAGTAGTTTGCAACTACAAAATCTATACACAAAATAAATCCAGTTCAATTACATCCAGCAAAGCATCCAACCCTGCATAGTTTCTTGCGCTTGAATACAGGTAATGTTCAGGACATTCAACAATCCAAGCTCGGACAGGATTATTATGAATATACTGAACTTTTTGAATAATGAATTTATTTGAATATTTCTTACGGTTTCTTGTCCTGTAACCTTTTGTGGGTTGGCCCCAAGGGCTCACCGGATGCGGATTTCCTTGCCCGGATTTACCTTCACCGCCGCCATGAGGATGATCCACTGGGTTCATCGCCAAGCCTCTTACTGTCGGACGTATGCCTAGCCAACGGTTTCTTCCTGCCTTACCTAAATAAAGCGCTTCGTGATCCACATTACCTACCTGGCCGATAGTAGCGTGACACTGGAGGCTAACTAACCTTACTTCTCCTGAAGGAAGCTTGATATGTGCAGACTCTCCCTCCTTAGCCATAATCTGCGCGCTTGAGCCCGCAGAACGCACAATCTGCCCACCATGCCCTTTATTTAACTCTATATTATGAATCATCGTACCTGAAGGAATGTATTTTAAAAGAAGGCAATTACCTGTTACGATCTCTATGTCCTTCTGATTAGATGAAATAACCGCCTGCCCCACACTTAAACCCACAGGCGCCAATATATACCTTCTCTCTTTATTCGGATATTCAACCAAGGCAATCCGGGATGAACGATTAGGGTCATACTCAATAGCGATGACCTTGCCCGGAACCTCAAAGATATCGCGTTTAAAATCAATAATTCTTAACATCCTCTTGTGCCCGCCGCCCTGATGCCTTACGGTAATCCGGCCATAAGCATTTCTTCCTCCCCGCTTTTTCAAAGGCAGGAGTAATGATTTTTCCGGGCTGTCTTTAGTAATCTCCTTAAAGTCCGGACCGGTCATATGCCGGCGCGACGGTGTTGTAGGTTTAAAATATTTTAAGCCCATGTTTTTTAAGCAACCTCTATTTTCTGGCCTGCCCTTAAAGTGACTATCGCTTTTTTAAGGTCAGGGGTTCTTCCTAATTGGTGCCTTACCCTTTTTAGTTTTCCCGGAGAAATAAAAGTATTAACATCTTTTACTTTTACTTTATAAAGCTGTTCTACCGCGGCCTTGACCTGGATCTTATTTGCTTTAGAATTAACCAGAAACAGATATTTACCAACCGGCTCTTGAGAAGTTGATTTCTCGGTGCGAATTAAAGCCTTGATTATATCTTGAGCGTAATTCATTTTTTAAGCCTATTAGTAAGGCCGGTTAATGCGTCTTTAGTAATGATCAGTTTCTCGTGACTAATAACCTCGTAAGCATGCGTATTCGTAGCCAGGTTAATATCCAGGAATCTTACATTACCCAAGGCCATCTTTAAATTATCACTAAATTTTTCAAGTAATAGAAGGACACTTAATTTTTTATTGCCCTTGATCTTTAGTTTGGAAAAAACCTTAATTGCCTCTTTGGTTTTGGGGCTCTCTATTTTTAAGCTATCTAGAACCAACAGGTTATTCTCTTTTATCTTAGCGTTAAGGGTTGATTTTAAAGCGGCATTTTTTATCTTTGGCGGTAGAACATAAGAAAAATCCCTGGGGTGAGGCCCAAAGATTACGCCTCCGTGCCTCCATAATGGAGAACGGGTAGAGCCTACGCGGGCCCGGCCAGTCCCCTTTTGTTTCCAGGGTTTTTTACCGCCGCCGGAAACCTCGCCCCTTGTCTTAGTGGAAGCTAGGCCTTTACGCTGGCAGGCACGATAGGCATTAACTGCCTGGTATATGGCCCGAGAATTAACTACACCATCAAATACCGAGGCGTTAAGCTTAATCGTATCTACTTCTTTGCCCTCGGTATCATATATAGGTAAGGTGATTGCTTCCATTTAGGTTATTTTTTAGCTTTAGCTGCAGTTTTGGCCTTTACCTCGGCCTTAGGCTTCCCCTGTTTTTTTACAGCCTTTCTGATTATTAAATAGCTATTCTTATGCCCTGGTACCCCGCCTTCAACCAAAAGTATATTATTCTCAGGGTCAGTTTTAACTACCTTTAAATTCTGCACAGTGACTCTTTCTCTACCCATATGCCCGGGCATATGATGCCCCTTAAATACTCTTCCGGGTGTCGTACTTGAGCCAATTGAACCAACGCGGCGGTGAGAAGTTGAACCATGAGTCCTCGGCCCGCCCTTCCAATGCCAGCGCTTCATCCCGCCCTGAAAACCCTTACCGATAGATATGCCGGTAACATCAACGAAGTCTCCGCAAGTAAACATATCTACCTTTAACTCCTCGCCGACTTTATATTCTTTAGTTGCATCCTTTGACAGCTCGCGGATAAACTTACGGCCGGCTATATTTAATT
>JAPLLP010000223.1:3053-4349 GCA_026387515.1 Candidatus Omnitrophota bacterium
AAACCAAGCTGAATACTCTTATCTTTTACCGCTAAGACCGGGCAGGGCCCAGCCTCAATAGCCGTAACGCCGATCATAGAACCGTCTTCAGCAAAAACCTGAGTCATCCCGATTTTTTTGCCTAATATACCTATCATTTAATCTCTACATCCACCCCTGAGGGTAGATTTAGTTTCCTTAATGAATCAATCGTCTTAGATGTCGGCTCAAAGATATCGATCAGCCTTTTATGCGTAGACAATTCAAACTGCTCGCGCGACTTCTTATCAATAACCGGACCACGCAAGACCGTGTAAACCTCCCGCCTTTTTGGCAGAGGAACCGGCCCGGCAATTTTCGCTCCGGTACGCTTGACAGTCTCGACTATCTCGGAAACCGCCTGATCCAAGAGACGATGGTCATAAGCTTTTAGTTTTATGCGTATCTTCTGTATACCAGCCATATTTTTAAGCAATAACCTCAGTAACTACGCCTGCACCTACGGTATGGCCACCCTCACGGATAGCAAAACGCGATTCTTTTTCCATAGCAATAGGTATAATTAATTCTACTTCCACATTAACATTATCCCCGGGCATAACCATTTCAACACCCGCCGGTAAAGCAACATTTCCGGTAACGTCAGTGGTACGGAAATAGAACTGCGGACGATAACCTTTGAAGAAAGGTGTATGTCTTCCGCCTTCTTCTTTGGTTAAAACGTAAACCTGGGCTTTAAATTTGGTATGCGGAGTAATTGACTTAGGGGCAGCTATAACCATACCGCGTTCAATATCCGTTTTTTCTATACCTCTTAAAAGCAAACCTACATTATCTCCGGCTTGCCCCTCATCAAGAAGCTTGCGGAACATTTCAATACCGGTAACTACGGTTTTCTTAACTTCCGGCCTTAAACCAACTAGTTCAACTTCTTCGCCTAATTTTACCTTACCTCGTTCGATCCTACCGGTACCAACCGTACCTCTACCTTCAATGCTGAATACGTCTTCAACCGCCATCAATAAAGGTTTATCTAAATCTCTTACCGGTAAAGGAATAAACTCATCGCAAGCCTTAATTAAATCTAGGATAGGTTTGCAATCCGGGCTATTAGGATCATTAGCTGCAGCCAAAGCCTTGGAAGAGCTACCGCGGATAATCGGAGTTTTATCTCCGGGGTATCCGTATTTAGTCAGTAACTCCCTTACTTCCATCTCAACTAAATCAAGAATTTCTTTATCTGTAACCAAATCAACCTTATTTAAAAAGACAATGATATTTGGAACGTTTACTTGTCTTGCAAGTAAGATATGTTCT
>JAPLLP010000168.1 GCA_026387515.1 Candidatus Omnitrophota bacterium
AAAAAACCCTAAAGGCAATCTCTAGGGTTTTCTACTTCTTTGGCAACGCAGCCCCCCGAAACATTTATCTTAATTGTTTCGGGGCTGTCGCTTTGCGCCCCAGCATTACTGCTAGTTAGCCTTTATCAGCAAGTATTCCTAATTGTCAAATGTTCCTTCAACCTACAATTAAAGTATAGCACATGGTTTGGTAGTTTTCAAGGCTTGCAATTGATTTTTATGCAAATTGCGCAAAAACAAAAAAGGGGAGGGGAGTTGTCTTTACAGTTTGCTCTACTCTAAGTATATCTTTATTTGATTAATCTGGCGGGAACGGATCTGTAAGGCATAAGGAGCAGGAATGCTATTGGATGGAATCTCTACCGGATTGCCATCTTTATCCTTGAATTCAATTTTTTTAATGGTAGCACCGGCCGTACCAAAGGTATCCTTGCGCCGGGGATTAATATAGGTAACGCGTATTGTCCCCAAGAAGTTAAAACTATAGGAGTTCTGTTTCTTCTCAAATAACCATCCTGCCAGGGCGGGTGAAAAAACCAGGATCAATTCATTCTTTTTATTGGTCCTAAAAGGCCGCGCGCCGATATTCATGACCAGCCATATCTGTAAAAATTCCGCGGTTGATCCGGAAAGCCTGGCAACGAAACCAGCTCCGTGCAGGGTTTTATCCGGGAATGCGCTGCTTACGATAAATGAAGAATTCTCTAAAATGCTTCTGCCGTATTTTGCGGGCTTCTGAAAAGGAATAAGCACGTTTTTAAAATCCTTATAGAATTCTTCATAAAGTCCGTTCTTTAAAATCTCTAATAAGTATTTATACTCCATATGCAGCCAGACAGATTCGTTTTCCAGCCAACCCGGGGTAAATGCGCGGCAGCGCCCTATTTCTTCCGGCATCCCGCTGAGCCCGGCAGTCACTTTATACATCCGGAGATTCTTATCAAATAGCTGGCTTTTTCTGGTTTCTTCGTACAAACCCTTTGCCTGATCCGGGCCATCGGCCAGTCTTAAGGCGTGCATCTGGCTTTCAAGAAAGAAGGGAAGCTTCTTCTGCACAAACTTCTTAGGCAGGACAAAATGCTCGTGAATTATTTCATACTCCATAACCTCGTTAATAAAATAGGAATAATAGATATCTTTCTTTCCATCCCTGGACCTGGCAATACCCTGTTCTACTTTTATTAAACCACTACTTAATATTTCCAGCAATTCCGAAACCGGCATCTCTATCTCCTTGCCGCTTAAGCCGAGTTTTGTCTTATGCCGGTATTCTTCCTTAAGAGAAACGCTCTTATCCCAATATACAAAATCTTTGTCCTGTTTAGAGCTATCCAGGTTTTCCTTAAGCAATTGGCCTAACGCCAGCAACAAGCCGTGGATTTCTTCGGTTATCTCTATCTTTTCACATCCCCAATCACGCAGCGACCGATCAAGAAAATTAATCAGGCGCTTCAACTCAAAAGTCTCGCATAAAGAGGAACCGAAGAGGGCGGGGAGCCCGTTTAAGGCATCATACCAGTTAGGTTTGTCCGCTTCCATCTCAATGCCGCAGCCAAAAGGATCAAGGGAGGCTATCTTATTTACGAACAGACACAATAGCTTATTTATGAGCGTGGTGGAATAAACCTGCCCGATGCCATGATCGACCCTTACCAGATGAGGATGCTCATGTCTTTTCCTGATTAATTCTTTTTTGGCGGTATCGGAAGTCACGGAGTGCAACTGCCGGGGAAGGCCGTTGTAAAGTACGTATTTTTCACTGCGCGGCTTAACCACTTCGGTATTATCAAAATAGGTAACGACTCGCCTCTTAAACAGGAGCTCGTTTAAATTTTCAGGGGATATCGCGAAATAGCTTTCCAATAGATCCAGGTTATAAGTCCAGTGATCGATCCAGAATCCTTCTCCATGCTCAGCTTCGAGTATTTTTACGGAATAGGAGATAAGGATATCCAGGAATTCATCATAAGAAATGCTCAGCTTAATTTTATTGTCTTCGAGAAAAAGGATTATTTCACCCGGGGTAAAGGCCTTGCCTAAGTGAGCTGTAATTTTGGCAATATCATCATCTGAGGCGCAAGTTTTTAACGCGCCCTTAAAACCATTCGCGTCCTTTAATTTGAAGCTTGCCCCCTTAACCACCAACGGATTAAAACCGTCAGTCTGCAATAAATTTAAAAAGGTAATAACATTGTCTTCTTTTACTTCGGGATTAAACCAGATGTCAGACCGGTTATTCTGGTTGATATCGCGGTAATTGCCATTTCCCTGGGAAAAATAAGCCGGCTGAATGAGAAACTTATTGTAATCTCTTTCCAGGTCTCCGTGTTTGCGCGAATATAGATGAAATACCTGCCCTGACTTGAAAGTGATGGGATGGCCGCCGCGCAGGACATTATCAAGATAAGTCTGACGGCAATAAAGGTTGAATACTCGTGAGCTGCTTTCGGTTGAAACCGTATCTTCCAATTCGTTTATGACTTTTTTATTCTCTTGGCGCTTTTTATCCAAATAACCATAGGATGTAATATGCTTAACGGAGGAATTTAGGGTCTGCAGGCTGCGCATATATCCGCAGAGCGCGTAAAACGACTTTTCTTGTCCGGGCTTGAGGGTTAAGTTAAGGGGCAAAAACGCGCAAGCGGTCTTGCTAGTGGTAAACTCTTTCTTGGGAGGCTTAAAAATATCTGAAGCCAAAAATTGGTAAGGCTGGGAAAAATCCGTAACCTGCCCGAATACCGAAGCAGGATCAACTATAGGCTTTATAATAGAAGCTTTTTCATTTTCATAGTGAAACCCGAGGTAAAAGTTACCTTCTTTGATGTGGATAACTTCCGGGCGGTCTGTGGGGTCAACTGAGAGCTTATAAAAAGCAACGCCTTTATCAAGGTTCTCCACATTCATCCAGGCCTCAATAGTACGGCTGAGCTTCTTCAGAAAGAGGTTTGCGGTACCAAAAGGAACGATCTGGGGCAGGCCGTCAAGAAGCTGGATATTCTTGGTTTGCCGAGACATATTTTTGACGTTAACAATACGCACAAGAGAAGCAAAGCTATCATTAGGTATAGTAAAGTATTCAACCCGAGTTTCTAGTCCCAATGAACGATTGAGCTCTTCAAGTTTTAAATCGTATGAGGTCATGGACATCTTGTTAATAATATCAAAACCCCTGTTTACAAACCCATTATGGAAAGGTTCATAAAATACCTGTTTATTGTTAAGCTTAGTTTTGATGAATGTCCGGAAGCCGAAAGAAGTAACCAACTGCCAGGCTCTGTTGGCAGGGAAAAACTCCAGAATAGAATGATCCTTATCCTTGGTCCCAAAGCTTGCGATCGCCTGCCCGCGGTTTACATAAAAAACCCACATCGGTATGCCGTATTTTCCGGCAATCCCCGGAAAGAAATTGGCAATCGGCCTTGAGAAATTAAAATTCTCGATCACGAACCCGCCATCGGGATCAAGATAATATTTGACTTGTTTTTTATTTGCTGTTTTACTCATAGGTATTATCCTTTGTTTAGATTATGTTATTTTACATACTTTGCGTATTTTGTCCATATTTTTCTTGAACCTGTATCGACCTTTATGCTCTATGCTCAAAATATAAAACCTTGACAAAGCAGGTGTAATATATTACACTCTTAAGTGTAAAAAAGGATAACCCATGATCTCATTAAGGTCGAAAATTACCAAGGAAATATTGAATTTCTTTTTTATCAACCCTCATGAAAGCTTATACGTAAATGAGCTGTGCAGCAAATTACATTTAGATAAGCGAAATCTCGTCAAGAAACTCAGGGAACTAGAAACAATAAGTATTCTTTTAAGCGAGACCAAGGGCAATTTGAAATTTTATTCCATAAATAGGAATTTTGTTTTATATAAAGAGTATAAAAATATCGTATTAAAAAGTTTTGGCATGGAAGACAAACTGAAAAAGATTATTAATGAGATACCGGGTATTACAAGCGCCTATATATATGGTTCCTTTGCCAAAGATACAATGGACAGCTATAGCGATATCGATTTATTAGTTATAGGCAGACACAGCATATTAAGCCTGCAAAAAACCCTAAACAAGCTCCAGGGC
>JAPLLP010000056.1:0-338 GCA_026387515.1 Candidatus Omnitrophota bacterium
CATAAAATATAACGCCTTTAAGTTCGATGAAGCCCAGAACCTTATCCAACGCGTGCTTAAAAGCAGAGAGTTGGAGCGGGAAGAGCAGGCCCTGGCTTTTATGATGTTAGGCGCCATCAATAGCGGCCGCGCCCAAACAGACAACTGGCTTTTTGACAAAATAAAATACGGCACCAAGATAAATAGTTATTTCTTAAAAGCCAAAGAGATCGCCCCTGACCTTCCCGAGGTGCATCTTGCCTTAGGCACATTTTATTTATGTGCCCCAGTTTTTATAGGGGGCAATATTAATAAAGCCATAGATGAACTGAACCGCGCCGTGACCATCGCGCCGGAGT
>JAPLLP010000056.1:404-2969 GCA_026387515.1 Candidatus Omnitrophota bacterium
AGGCCAGGGAGCTTGACCCGCAGGATGAGGTGGTCAGGGCAATCAATAAAAAACATGATCAATACTGAGATAGCCGGCATTTTCCGTGAGATTGCCCAGATTTTAGAGATCAAGGGTGATAATATTTTTAAAATCCGCGCTTATGAACGGGCAGCGCAGAATATCGAAGGTCTTACCGAAGATTTAGAAAATATCACTAAAGACAACAGGCTTAGTGAAATCTCCGGCATAGGCAAAGACCTCTCCAGCAAGATAAATGAATTTATCAGAACGCGCCGGATCAAGGCATATGAAGATTTAAAAAACTCCCTGCCCCAAGGACTACTTGAATTATTGAATATTCCATCCGTCGGCCCAAAAACCGCCAAACTGCTGCACGAAGAATTAAAAATAAAGAATATACCTGACCTGAAGAAAGCGATAGAAAAAGGCAGGCTTAAAGGTATATTCGGAATAAAAGAAAAAACCATTGAAAATATCTCTAACGGCATAGCGCTATTGGATAAGGCCAGGGAACGCCTGACCCTGGCGCAGGCTCAATTGGTAGCGGATGAATTCCTGGAAGCTTTAAAAAGAATCCCGGGAGCCAAAAGTATATCGCCTGCAGGATCATTGCGCCGGCAAAAAGATACGGTACGCGACATTGATATACTGGTAACCTCGGACAAACCTCTGAAAATTATGGACGCCTTTGTCAAGCTCGCTCCGGTAAAAGAAATTATCGCTCACGGCGAAACTAAATCTTCGGTGCGCACCAATAACGGTGTTCAGGTTGATTGTAGGGTAGTGGAAGAAAAATCATTCGGGGCAGCGCTGCTATATTTTACCGGCTCAAAAAATTTTAATATCAAGCTGCGGCACCTGGCGATAAAAAAAGGCCTTAAGGTCAATGAATACGGGGTATTCCGCAAAGAAAGGTTTGTTAGCGGAAGGACTGAGGAGGAGCTGTTAAAAACGCTGGACTTACCTTATATCGCTCCCGAGATGAGAGAAGATAGCGGAGAGATAGAGTTGGCGCTGGAAGATAAATTGCCTGTACTGATAGAACAGTCAGATATCAAGGGCGATTTACACGTGCACTCCAGGTGGTCAGACGGGACAAATTCCATCGAAGAGATGGCCCGTGGATGCATAAAAAGGGGCTACGCATACGCTGCTCTCACTGACCATTCCCAGAGCCTTAAGGTGGCGCATGGCCTAAGCGTAGCGGATTTAAGAAAGAAAAGGTCAGAGATCGATCGCTTGAATAAAAAACTACGCGATTTTACCATCCTTTTCGGCACTGAGGCAGAGATCGACTCAGAAGGCAATATTGACTATAAAGACGAGGTGCTTAAAGAATTTGATCTAGTAGTAGCTGCGGTCCATTCCGGGTTCAAACAATCAAAAGAACAGCTTACCAGAAGGATCATCAGGGCCTGCCAGAATAAATACGTACATATAATAGCCCATCCTTTTGGCCGGCTCTGGGGCACGCGCGAACCATATGAACTGGATTTTGATGAAGTCTTAAAAACCGCTAAAGACACCAACACCCACTTAGAAATAAATTCTTTTCCTGACCGCCTGGATTTAAATGACATACATGCCCACAGGGCAAAAGAGATGGGAGTAAAACTCGCCGTCAACACGGATGCGCACGCCCTGGAACAGCTTGAGACAGTCAAATACGGGCTAGCCATGGCCCGCCGGGGATGGCTTTCTGCCGAAGACGTGATCAACGCGCTGCCGCTGGAAAGATTATTGAAGGAATTAAAAAAATGAGGTTGTTGACCGTATGCTGCCTCACAATCGCCTTGATGTACGGGTGCCAGGAACGCAAGCTCTACAAGGACACGCGCGTCTTAATGGGGACTTTTGTAGAGGTGATTTCTCCGGACAAAAGGGCCAGTAGCATCGCCTTTGATGAAATTAAAAGGATTGAAGACCTTTTAAGTAAGTATAAGCCGGCCAGCGAAGTATCGCAATTAAATGTAAAAGGCGAATTAAGGGTTAGCCCGGAGACATTCTTCATCATCAAAAGATCTAAAGAATTTTCCCTGGCCTCGGGGGGAGCTTTCGATATCACCATAGCTCCGCTGGTTGACCTTTGGGGGTTCACGGACAAAAAATTCAAGATCCCGCAAGACGCCCAAATCAAAGAATCGCTTAAGCTGGTGGGTTCTGAAAAAATTATATTGAATGAGAGGGATAATGTGGTAAAATTTAGCTTTCCCGGAATGAAAATCGACCTGGGCGGAATCGCAAAGGGTTATGCCCTTGATTGCGCAGCGCATAAATTAAGAAAGCAGGGCATAAAGAGCTGTTTAATCAATGCCGGCGGACAAATCTATTGCCTTGGTGACAAATTCGGCACTCCCTGGAAAATAGGGATCCGGGATCCCCGAACCCGTAACCTTACGGGTTCTATGGAATTAAAAAACAGGTCCGTTTCTACCAGCGGGGATTACGAACAGTTTTTTATCAAAGACGGCGCGCGCTATGCGCATATACTTAACCCTAAAACAGGAAAGCCGGTAACTTCAGGCATTATCTCGGTAACTGTAACCGCGCCTGACGGCACTA
>JAPLLP010000145.1:0-568 GCA_026387515.1 Candidatus Omnitrophota bacterium
AGATGGATATTGCTCAAGCTTAAAGAAGTTATTGTTTCAGTCACTGCGGCCTATGAGGCCTTTGAGTTTAACAAGGCCTACAAAGGGATCTACGATTTTTGCAATGAAGAACTGTCCATGTATTACCTGGATATGATCAAGGGGCGGCTATACACTTCTGCCGCCGGTTCCCGACAGCGCCGTTCTTGTCAGACTTCGATTTACGAGGTTTTGAATGCGCTGGTGAGGCTTGCCGCGCCAATCCTTAGTTTTACCTCAGATGAAATCTGGCGTTGTATGCCCAAAGATGGGAGTGATTCAGGATTGACTAGCGTCCATTTGGCGCCTTGGCCTGATGCCGAAAAACTGCAGGTTGCTCTTGGAGCCCTGGACGCAGAGAAGCAATTGTCCGAGGTAGTGGGCCTTATTCCTTTTGCGGCCAAGGCCCTGGAAGAGATGAGGGGGAGGCAGGAGATCGGCAGTTCCTTTGACGCGAGAATAAATCTGTTGACAAATAACGAAAATCGGGTTAAATATCTAGAAAGCCTGCGCGATGAGTTAACGGAGATATTCAAGGTTTCCCAAGTGC
>JAPLLP010000145.1:599-2127 GCA_026387515.1 Candidatus Omnitrophota bacterium
ACGGCGATTACGACAACATAGTTATAGAGGTAAAAAAAGCCGAAGGACAAAAATGCGTGCGCTGCTGGAATTATTTTGCGTCCTTAGGCAAGGATAAGGATCACCCTTTACTCTGCGATAATTGCTTGACGGCGATCGGAGGAAAATGAATTGAAAAAGAAATATAACAAAAAAGAGCTGGCGGAATTCAAGAAGTTGATCCTGAAGCGTAAAGACGAGATCCTTGACGATATAGACCACATCTCCGAGGATACCCTTAAGAAATCCCAGAAAGAGGCCTCGGGGGATATTTCAGGCTACAGCTACCACATGGCCGACGTGGCCACCGACACGTATGACCGGGAATTCTCTCTTGGTATTGCCTCCAACGAAAGGCAGTTCCTCTATGAGTTGAATGACGCTCTTAAGAAAATAGAGGAAGGAACTTTCGGCAATTGCGAGGATTGTAAGCGTCTTATTACCAAGATCAGGCTTAAGGTGGTTCCCTACGCCCGCCTTTGCGTAAAGTGCCAGGAGAAGAAGGAGAAAAAATAATCCTCTTTGGATGATCCTAATCATCATTATAGCAGTTCTTGCCTTAGACCAGCTGACCAAATTCGCTGCCTCCAACGCCTTAATTATCAATAATCCCGTTTGCGTAATTAAAGGTATATTCTACCTAACCCTTGTGCATAACCGCGGCGCTGCCTTTGGGATACTCCAGAACCAGACCTTACTTTTTATTATTACTTCTCTGATAGCTATTTTTTTGATCTACCTTAATCTTAAGAAAGCCAAGGCCGCCCCTTGGCAGAGTATTTCTTTGGCCTTTATCTTAGCCGGGGCGATAGGTAATTTATTTGACCGGATCATTTATGGCCACGTGATCGATTTTTTGGACTTTCGCGTCTGGCCGGTGTTTAATGTGGCAGATAGCTCTATTACTATCGGGGCAATATTGCTGGGATGGCATATATTGATATCACAAAACAGGATTAGCCAAAACAAGTAAAAAAATGTATCCAGAACTCTGCAAGATCGGGCCGTTTACAATATACTCTTACGGATTAATGTTGGCTTTGGCGTTTGTGGTCGGCCAGTTTCTGGCCGCGCGCCAGTCCAGGAAAGAAAAATTAAGCCCGGAGACTGTTTTTAATTTCCTGTTTTTGAGCGTCATCGCCGGTATTGCCGGAGCGCGCATTTTTTATGTCTTGGAAAATATCCGCTATTATCTTGCTGACCCCGTTGAAATTATCATGTTCCAGCATGGCGGATTATCCTGGTTCGGGGGTTTGATATTGGGCGGCTTTTGCGGCCTATTGTATCTGAAAAAGAAGAATATGCCGGTATACCAGCTTCTGGATTTAGTTGTTCCGTTTCTTGCCCTGGCTCAGGCAATAGGCAGGATCGGCTGCCTCTTGAACGGTTGCTGTTATGGGAAACCCTCAGAGTGGGGTTTTTATTTTCCCGGAAGCGGCCAGATCCTTATACCCACCCAAGCCTATTCCAGTCTGGCTTTGATCGTTATCTTTTTCGTCTTAAGTTCCAT
>JAPLLP010000262.1:0-1523 GCA_026387515.1 Candidatus Omnitrophota bacterium
GATCGTAAACCGCCTTTATATGGGGGTGATCAAGCGCACGCCCAAGATCTGGGATTATCTTTATGATAATCCCAGGGTATTAAAGAAGCTGGAGAATATCAAAGACAGGATCCATAAATTTAATTCCCCGAAATTAAAAAAACTATTCGACAGATTTAATCCGGACGTGGTGGCCTGCGCCCAGGCTTTCCCTTGCGGGATGGTAGCGGATTACAAAAAGGCCTATCAATCAAACCTGCCGCTGGTGGCGGTGCTTACTGATTATATACCGCACGCCTACTGGATTTATGATTCCGTGGATTACTATATCGCTCCCAGCGATGAGGTTAAGGCTCGTTTGACGGAACGCGGCGTAAGCGAAAAAAAGATAAAGACCTTTGGCATACCCTTTGACCATACTTTTAATGAGACCGCAGGGCGAATGGAGATAGCCAAAAATTTAAGATTGGACGCGGGCACCTTCACTATTTTGATCATGGGCGGGGGGCAGGGCCTAGGGCCGATCAAGAGCGTGGTGCGGTCACTAGAGAAATTAAAGATAGGCCTGCAGGAGATTATCGTTACCTCTGACGTAATCATTACCAAGCCCGGAGGTATTACTACTGCCGAGGCCCTTTCTAAGAATCTTCCGATGATTATTATCAAACCCATACCTGGCCAGGAGATGAATAACACCCTCTATTTAACCAAAAAACAGGCGGCTTTAAAGATTGACAGGCCTCAGGATACCGCCTGTCTTATCGCGGAGTTAGCTTCTTCTCCGGAGAAGTTTAAAGAAATGCGCCAGGCGGCTCAAGATATAGCCAAGCCCCGGGCAAGCCTGGATATAGCCGAACTATTGTTGAGCGCCGGCAATGTTTAATTACATCCTTTATAGGATTGGCCAATTTATCGCCTTAACCCTACCCCTAAAGCTGGGATATAAGATTTCAATAATCATTTCTGACCTGCACAATATTTTTTCTTTTAAAGACAGGCGCGCGGTGCGAGAGAATCTTAAGACCATTTTCCCCGAAAAATCGTATAGGGAAATCAGGCTAATCCGCAGGCGCATGTCCAGGGATTTTGCCAAATATCTGGTAGATTTTTTCCGTTTCTCGAAGATAGACAGGGTTTATCTGGAAAATAATGTAAAGATAGAAAACTTGGAGTATGTTGATCAGGCGCTTTCTAAAAAAAAGGGCGTGATAATCCTTAGCGCGCATCTGGGAAACTGGGAATTAGGCGGTGTGATTCTGGGAGTATTGGGGTATCCTTTCTGGGTGGTTGCCCTGGCGCATAAAAATAAAAAGGTTAATGATTTTTTTAATTTTCAGAGAGAATCAAAGGGCGTAAATGTCATACCGTTGGGCAAAGCGGTAAGGCAGTGCCTGAATGTGCTGCGGGCAAACAAGCTTCTAGGCCTGGTGGGAGATAGGGATTTTACGGAAAAGGGGGCAGTGTTGGATTTTTTTGGTAAACCGGCAATCTTCCCTGAAGGCCCGGCGGCTTTAGCTTTGAGTACGGGAGCGTTAATCCTGCCT
>JAPLLP010000262.1:1564-11301 GCA_026387515.1 Candidatus Omnitrophota bacterium
TTGATGTGGTAAATATAATTGCCAAATACAAATTGCTATATGAGGATTATATACGTCAATACCCTGATCAATGGTTTATGTTTAGGAGGTTCTGGGTAAACTGATGAAGAATTGCATAATGATACCGGCCTATAACGAGGCCAATGAGATCGGCCGAGTAGTAGGCGAAGTGCGTAAACAGGGCTTCCCGGTAATCGTGGTTGATGACGGTTCCTCGGATGCTACTTCTGATATAGCCAAGGGGCAGGGCGCGGAAGTGCTGCGAAACGAGCGTAATCAAGGTAAGGGTGTTTCTTTAAGCAGGGGGTTTAATTATGCCTTGGCTAAAGGGTATGATACGGTGATTATTATGGATGGGGATGGGCAGCATGATCCTTTAGATATTTCGTCTTTTCTGTGGGCCCAAGAGAATTTAAATTGCGGGATCATTATCGGTAACCGTATGCTCCAGGCGCAGTCTATGCCCAGGGTAAGGTATCTGACTAATAGGTTTATGTCTTGGTTGATATCATCTCTGGTGGGCCAAAAGATACCGGATACCCAGTGTGGATTCCGGCTCATAAAAAAAGAGGTTTTAGAAAAAATCTCACTTAAGACGCACAACTTTGAGATTGAATCCGAAATGATCATAGGAGCAGCGCATCTAGGGTTTTGCATAGGGTCTATTCCCATCAAGACTCTATATAGAAACGAAAAAAGCCAGATTAATCCTTTTATTGATACCCTGCGTTTCATCCATTTCATCTTCCGCGAGGTATTCCGCAATAAGAGTTCTTAAGTTATGGATTACGCCATTATGCGTAAAAATATGGTTGATGAGCAGTTGGCGCCGCGCGCCATAAAAGATAAAAAGGTCCTGGAGGCATTTTATAAGGTCCCGCGGCACAGGTTTGTGCCTGAGGATGCAAGAGACAGCGCTTACTCGGATTTTCCTTTGGCAATAGGCCAAGGTCAGACCATTTCGCAGCCTTATATGGTAGCATTAATGACAGAGCGTCTTGAGCTTTCCGGGAGCGAGAGGGTCCTTGAGATAGGCACAGGTTCGGGTTATCAATCGGCTATATTAGCGGAATTAGTCAAGGAAGTTTTTAGCGTGGAAAGGATTGAGTTCTTGGCTATAAAAACTGAAAAGCTGCTTAAGGAGCTTGGCTATACTAATATTAAAACAAGGATAAGTGACGGCACTTTAGGTTGGCCCGAAGAGTCACCTTTTGACCGTATTATCATAACCGCGGCCAGTTCCGGCATTCCTCCTTCTTTGATAGAGCAGCTTAAGGATGGCGGTAAGATGGTTTTGCCTTTAGGGGAAGAATTCAGTCAGATGTTAACTGTGGTAAATAAAACAGGTAATAGTTTAGAGCATACGCAAGTTTGTCCCTGCGTCTTTGTCCCTTTAATCGGAGGGAATAAGCTATGATACAGGTATATACAGGTAATGGTAAGGGGAAGACTACCGCAGCCTTAGGGTTGGCGCTGCGCGCGGCCGGCGCCGGCAAAAAAGTCTATCTCTGCCAGTTTTTAAAAGGTAAATACTATTGCGAGTTAGCTTCTTTAAAGAAATTCAAAAATATCAAGGTTGAACAGTTCGGCACCAGGTGTTTTATAAGAAAGGCCCCCACAGGGAAAGATGTGGCGTTGGCCAGAAAGGCCTTGGCCTCGGCGCATAAGATGATAAAATCAGGAAAATGCGATATGCTGATTCTGGATGAGTTAAACGTGGCTTTAAATTTAGGGTTAGTGGGAATAAAAGACGTCTTGCGGCTAATCCGGGACGCCCGGCAAAACATAGAATTGGTTATTACCGGCCGCAACGCCCCCCCTGAAATAGTCGGCATCGCGGACCTGGTCAGCGAAATAAAAGAGGTTAAGCACTATTTTAAAAAGGGCGTCAAGGCAAGAAAGGGTATAGAGTTTTAAAATTTAGTTGACAAAATCCTTTAGGATGCTAAAGTAAAAACACAATCAGGTATATAGGCGAGGGAAGCCTGTGAGAATCAGGCGCAGTCCCGCTGCTGTAAAGGGAGCGAAACCTTTAAGGATACCACTGGTGTTTTAGCCGGGAAGGTAAAGGGAGTAGATAAAAGCCCTAAGTCAGAAGACCTGCCTATATAAAAATCTTTACCTCGTGGATAAGGGCCATAGTAAATATTTGGGTGCAACCCGCCGCAATTTTGGCGGGTTTTGTTTTGTAAGGCCGGGTGTGTATTAAGTGCTATAAGATGAAAAGGATATTTTTAATAACTCTATTTATTGTTTTAGCGTTTGCGCCGGCATCTGCCTCCCAGCGCTACATTTCTCTTGCCCCGGCGACCACGGAGATCCTATTTGCCCTGGGCCTGGATGATCAGATCGTAGGAGTGAGTTCTTATTGTGATTATCCGCAAGCCGCTAAGAACAAAGATAAGGTAGGTAATTTTAGCCAGCCGAATATCGAGAAAATCATTTTCCTTAAACCGAATATCATATTTGCCACCGGCTTAGAGCAGGCTGGTCCGGTGAGCCAGCTGCGCCAGCTGGGCCTTAAGGTCTATGTAAGCGACCCGTCAAATATGAAAGAACTATTTAATTCCATAAAAGATATCGGCCGGCTTACCGCAAAAGAAAAAGAGGCAGACGCCTTGATCGCGAGGATGCAATCCGTAATGGATGCCCTGGCCTTGAAGGTAAATCTAATCCCGCCCGGGAAAAGGCCGCGTATTTTTGTGGAGATCTGGCATGACCCTCTAATGACCGCAGGGAAGACTTCTTTTGTTGATGAATTGATTACCTTGGCCGGAGGTAGAAATGTGGCATCTTCTGTTAACAAAAGTTACGTAATTTTTAGCTCAGAGGATGTAATCAGCCGCGATCCGGAATGTATTATCGTTACATATATGGACCAAGGGGCTTTGAATAACATTAAGTCGCGCTTAGGCTGGGAGAGAATTTCCGCGGTGAAGAATAACCGTATATATGATGATATTGATCCGGATATCTTTCTGCGGCCGGGCCCGCGCCTGGTTGAGGGGTTAGCTGAGTTGAATAAGCGGTTTTATCAATCAAGATGAATAAAAATCAAAAGTTGAAACTTTTGCTCCTATTTTTAATATTGTTATTCACGGTAGTATTGGGTCTAACCCGGGGAGCGGTGGGCCTTTCTTTATCGGAACTATTTTTAAAAGCTAATAGATATATTTTAGTCTTGCGGGGTTTGCGCATACTTACCGCTATAGTGGTAGGTATGGGGCTTTCGGTTGCCGGTATCGCGCTTCAGGCGATCTTAAGGAATCCTTTGGCAGAACCTTATCTTTTAGGTACCTCAAGCGGAGCGGGATTATGCGCGGTATTAGCCTTATTTTTAGGGGTAAGCAGCATTTTCATACCCTTGGCCGCGTTTATCGGCGCGTTATTGACCATGGTTTTGGTCTATAGCCTTGCCCAGCAAGGCAGCCGGATCGGCGCGCAGTCTTTGATATTATCCGGGGTGATCGTTTCCGTGGCTTTATCCGCCATAATCGTATTTTTGATCTCTATATCTACTAACGAGGTTTTGCATGGGGCATTGTGGTGGTTGTGGGGTAGCGTGCAGGCGTATGATTTTAAACTTCTTTCTGCCGTGGCTTCGATCGTTATACTGGCGATTTTACTAATACTCATCCTTGCCCAGGACCTAAATGCTATAAGCCTAGGCGAAGAAGAGGCGATACACCTAGGGATAGATTCAGAGTCACTCAAGAAAATCATTTTTTTTGCCACCTCGCTTATTACTGCCGCCCTGGTTTCTATCTGCGGGATAATCGGTTTTGTGGGGCTGATCATCCCGCATATCGCCAGGCTCCTGGTGGGGCCTAACCATAGGATACTCATTCCCAGCGCCTGCATCTTAGGTGCGGCGTTCATGGTATTTTGCGATATGCTTTCGCGCACGCTCTTTGCGCCTATGGAAATACCGATCGGGGTGATTACGGCGATAATCGGAGCCCCTATATTTATTATTTTATTAAAGAGGAAACAGTCTGTCAGATAACTCATGGAAAATTTATTGAGAGTGAATGATCTTTTTGGCGGGTACGGCAGAGAGGTAGTGATCAAGGGCGTCTCCTTTGCAATAAAAAAAGGAGAATTTGTCGGCATTATCGGGCCTAATGGTTCCGGTAAATCTACTTTATTGAGGTTGATGAGCCGGGTCCTCGCGCCCCAGCAGGGAGGGGTTAGTTTTTCCGGCAGCGACATATCCCGGATGGGATTTAAAGACTTGGCTCGCCAGGTAGCCTTTGTCTCCCAGGATACCGCGATCAATTTTTCTTTCAGCGTAGAAGAGGTCGTGCTTATGGGAAGGATACCGCATTTAAAGAGGCTGCAATCAGAGGGAAAGAAGGATTTGGATATAGCTGAGCGCGCGCTTTCTTTAACCGATACGCTAGGCATCAAGGAGAAAGATATAGATGGGATCAGCGCGGGCGAACGCCAACGGGTGATCATTGCTAAGGCCCTGGCCCAGGAACCAGTTTTATTATTGCTGGATGAGCCTACCTCGCACCTGGATATCGGGCATCAGGTGCAGACCCTGGATCTATTAAAAAAATTAAACCGTCAGAACAATCTTACTATTGTTATGGTGATCCACGATCTAAACCTGGCCAGCGAGTATTGCAGCCGGATTATCTTGTTTGATCAAGGGAAGATCTTTAAAGATGGCGTTCCGCAAGAGGTGTTGACTTACCAGAATATAGAATCTGTCTATAGAACCATCGTTATAGTAAATAAAAATCCCTTGTCTTTAAAACCCTATGTATTTTTGGTATCTAAGGAGAAATAGATGAGCACACAATTGATCTTGATCCGGCATGGCGCTACCGCTTGGAATATGGAAAAGAGATACTGCGGCTGGACCGACGTAGGCCTG
The DNA here is from genome assembly GCA_026387515.1 of Candidatus Omnitrophota bacterium. Next base: position 6,450 of record JAPLLP010000262.1, read on the forward strand.
AGTAAAGAAGGTAAAATCCAGGTACGGCTCCTGGCGAAAAGGCTTAAAAAAGAAAAGGTGGACAATGTTTATTCTAGCGATAGGATCAGGGCATTGAGTACAGCGACATTGTGTTTTAAACAGATAAAGATTACCAAGGTCCCGGATTTAAGAGAGATGAATTTTGGGGTCTTTGAAGGCTTAAGTTATAATCAGATCTTGGCCAGTAGCTATGCCGATATTTATAAAAAATGGCTTAGCGATCCTTTTAGCGCCAGTATACCCAAAGGCGAAGAAGCGCTTAATTTTAAGAGGCGGGTATTAAAGGTCCTGAGAGGTATTGTTGTCAGTGGCCGGAATAAGACTATAGCGATAGTTGCCCATGGCGGGGTGATAAGCATGTTTGTAAACAGTATTTTAAAGGAAAAGGATTTCTGGAAGCATATCCCCGGTTCGGCAAGTATCACCTTCGTTGAGTACAAAAACAATAAACCTAAATTACAGTTGTTTAACGATATCAGGCATTTGAAAGGTTAAATGGGGAAGATCACCTTTATATTGGGCGGGGCAAGAAGCGGTAAGAGCAGTAAGGCTATAAGCCTGGCAAAGGAAAATAGTAATGATGTTGCTTTTATCGCTACCTGTCAGGCCTTGGATAAAGAGATGGCCCGGCGTATTGCCGCGCACAAAGAATCAAGGCCCGCAGCCTGGAAGACATTCGAATGCCCTAAGGATATTTTTTCGGTATTAGAGCATAATGGTAACCAATTCGAACTGGTAATAATCGATTGCCTGACTCTCTGGGTATCTAATTTATTATTGGAAGGCGTCAAAGATAAGGATATCGCTGAGGAGATCAGGCGGATTGTTTTGGCGCTCAAGAAAACTAACAGCGATGCGATAATTGTTTCTAATGAAGTAGGGTTAGGGATTGTCCCGGACAATGAGCTTGGCCGGGTTTTCCGGGATATCGCCGGCAGGGTGAATCAGATTGTGGCTGAAAAAGCCGATGAGGTAATCTTCATGGTGGCAGGGTTGCCATGGAGAATAAAATAATGCGGGGACTAAAATGGATAAGTTAATGAATACCGTAAAAAGAATAACCGCCATTGATCTTGGGTTGATGCAGGCAGCGCAGGAGAGGCTGGATAATCTTACCAAGCCATTAGGTAGCCTGGGTAGATTAGAGGAGTTAGCCAAGTGCATTGTCGGTATCACGGGCCAAGAAAGCCCCGCCTTAAAAAATAAGGTCATATTCACGCTGGCTGCTGACCACGGAGTAACCGAAGAAGGAGTAAGCGCCTATCCTAAAGAAGTGACCGCGCAGATGGTCTATAATTTTCTTTCCGAAGGCGCAGCTATTAATGTATTGGCCAGGCATGTAGGCGCAAGGGTTGTGGTGGTGGATATTGGCGTGGCTGAGGAAATAGAAAAGATAAGAATAAAAACCAAAGATTTTAAGGACAGAAAAATTGGCTTGGGGACAAAGAATATGGCCAGGGGCCCGGCAATGAGCAGGGATGATGCAATAAAATCCATCGAGACAGGTATAGGGATATTAGAAGAAGAGTTGTCTAATGGCGTGGATATTGTTGGCACAGGCGAAATGGGCATAGGTAACACTACTGCCGCAAGCGCTATAACCGCGGTTTTTACCAGGAAACGCGTTGAAGATATCACAGGCCGTGGCGCAGGGCTGGATGATCAAGGATTGAAGAAAAAAATTGAGATCATAAAAAAGGTGTTGAAGGTAAATAATCCTGATTCCAATGATCCTATCGACGTTTTAGCAAAAGTAGGAGGTTTTGAAATAGGCGGGCTCGCCGGAATTATCCTGGCCGCCGCATCTAGAAAGATTCCGGTAGTGATCGATGGGTTTATTTCAGGTTCAGCCGCGCTTATTGCCTATCAGATAGAGCCTAAGACTAAAGACTACATGATCGCCAGCCACTGTTCAGTTGAAAAGGGGCACAGGATTATTTTGGAGCACATTGGTTTAAAACCTCTACTGGATTTAAATATGAGATTAGGGGAAGGCACCGGTGGTTGTCTGGGCATGAATCTCGTGGAGGCCTCTGTTAAGATACTTACCCAAATGGCGACATTCAAGAGCGCCGGCGTATCGGAAAGGAAGTGAGCATGGTGTCTTTATGGATAGCCCTGCAATTTTTAACCATCATTCCCATAAGGGTTAAGCAGGTCGATGATCAGAAAATTTCTAATTCAATAATCTTTTTTCCTGTTATCGGCCTATTCCTGGGTTTAGTTTTAGTCGGGGCTATTTTTCTTTTTTCCTGGCTGCACCTGGGAGAAATGCCCGTTAGTATTTTCTTGGTTGTTTTGCTTGTTGCGCTCTCCGGAGGCATACATCTGGATGGTTTAGCCGATACTACGGACGCCCTTTTAAGCCATAAAGATAAAGATGAGATGCTGCGCATTATGCGTGATTCGCACATCGGCGTGATGGGGGTGTTGAGCCTCATTTGTATTTTACTTTTGAAGATTGCCCTGATCTACTCGATGAGTTTCTCTATAAGGATGGTTTCTATTCTTTTAATGTGCATGTTAAGCAGGTGGGCGATGGTCCTGGCTATGTATTTTTTCCCTTACGCCAGGCAGGAAGGTAAGGCCAGGGCTTTTATTCAGGGTACGAGCCTAAAGATATTGTTATTTGCCACTGTAGGTACCCTGGTTTTAGCAATCGTAATATGGCAACTTAAAGGCCTGTTGCTTATGGCCGCCATCACTTTAATTACTTATTTAATCGGAAAGTTTATCCAAAAGAAGATCAATGGTATAACCGGAGATACCATCGGGGCCATAAATGAACTGACCGAAGTCCTGGTGTTGTTTATTATATTGGCCATAGAGAGAATATGGGTATGAAGAATATTGGCGCTATATCTTCCTGGAGCGGAGGTAAAGATAGCTGTCTTGCCTGTTACAAGGCTTTTAAGCAGGGATATGACGTAAGGTATCTTCTTAATTTTATCTCCCGAGAATCAAAAAGGGGCTGTTTCCATGGCCTGGAAGGAAATCTTCTGCGGTTCCAGGCAGAGAGGATCGGAATACCGCTAGTGCAAAAAGAGGTCAGCCCGGATATGAAAAGGTATGAGGAGGAATTTAAGGCCGGAGTTACAGAGCTTAAGTCTGGAGATATAGGCGCGATGATCTTTGGAGATATTTATCTGGATGAGCATAAGACTTGGATTGAACGTGTGTGCGGGGATTTAAATATCGCCGCGGTTGAGCCGCTCTGGGGGGATTCCGCCCGAAAGTTAGTCGAGGAGTTTATCGATTTAGGCTTTAAAGCAATTATTGTTAGTTGTAAAGCCGATGTGATGGGAAAAGAATTTATCGGGCGCCGCATTGACCGTGATCTGATCTCTGAATTGGAAAAGAAAGGGATCTGTCCTTGCGGGGAGAAAGGAGAGTTCCATACGCTGGTGGTTGATGGGCCAATATTTGATAAACCAATAGAGATATTGGAATCCGAGATTGTGATTAAAGAAAGTTTCTGGACGCACTGGTTTTTGGATATTAAAAAGTTCAGCTAAAATTAGGAACGCCACCAGGCATGCGGAGGAAGTTCCGGTGTAATCCCGGGCACTGTGGCGCAACGGTAATGATCCGGCATAAGCTATAACGCTGCTTGCTGGTTATGAGTCCGGTCGACCGCATGTTATGGCAAGTATTCTCGCAACAAGAAGAAAGGGAGTAAAATGATAAATCTAACGAAAAAGGTTATACCGGTTTTACTGTTATTGTTCTTTGCAGCGCAAGTATATGCGGAAGACGTAGGGCTGGATAAAATTATCGTTACCGGCACAAGGGTGGACGAAAATCTGGAAAATGCACCCCAAAGCGTAAGTATAATAAAAAGAAAAGATATTGAAACCGGCACTGCCCAGAACCTCCTTGATGTGATAAGGGAAGATACGGGAGTAACAGTAACCGAGTATTCTTCGGGTAACAGTAAGCTTGCTAGCGTGGATATCCGCGGCTTCGGCGAAACCGGAATTAGCAATAGCCTGGTTTTGATTGATGGGCGCCGGACCAACTCTATGGACCTAAGCGGAACGGATTGGGCGCAGATCCCCCTGGAAGAAGTAGAGCGTATAGAAATAATCCGGGGGGCGGGAAGTGTTTTTTACGGCGATAATGCATCCGGCGGAGTTATTAATATCATTACCCGCGAGCCGAAAGAGAAGGCGAAGGTTGAGGCTAAGTCGGAAGCTGGTAGCTATGCCACTTACAACCAGATGTTGGAGGCGTCCGGCCGCTCCGGAAAATTTAAATTCCTTGCCTTCGGAAAGTATTACCAAAGCGCCGGTTACCGCAATAACAACGATATAACCAGTAATGATTTCCTGTGTAAGGTTGGCAACAAGGCCACCGATTCACTAAATCTGAAACTGACTCTTGGTTACCACCGTGATGCGTACGGCCTGCCCGGGGCGCTTGATGACGACCAGCTAAATTCCACCGCTATCGGGAAAAGAGGGAGCGTTACCCCGCTGGACGACGCCAAGACTCTGGACTATTTTGGAGATTTCAATATAGAAAACGATTTCCGCGAGTGCGGCAAGCTGGAAACAGGCGTTAATATGCGCGTCCGGCAGGTGAAATCAAATTATATGTCTACGGATTCTCCGTGGGAGTCTGATAACTATATCACTACCTTTGGAATGACCCCTAAGTACCAGATTACTCACGCTATCGGGGACCGCGAAAACAAGATAACACTGGGATTTGACTATTCCGATGCCCAAGATCATATTAGGAGCGGAGTTCCTAACTCGGAAAATAACGTTATAATCATATCCAGGAAGTCATATGGGATTTACTGCCTTGACCAATTTTTCATATTAAA
>JAPLLP010000090.1 GCA_026387515.1 Candidatus Omnitrophota bacterium
CAGAAAGCAGGACGCGCGCGCCGTTGGCAGCTAAAACCCGGGCAGCCTCCAGGGCAAAGCGATCGGATAAAAAACGCGTATCAAAATCCACGGCTACCCGTTTCCCTTTACCGAGATAATCGGCAACCGCCTGCGAAATAACTTTCAGGTTCTTAAATGTATAATTATCCCCGATAACCCCTCTCCAGCCATCCGTGCCAAACTTAATCTCGACGTTATCTTGCATTTCTTATCCTTTCTATCGCTTTTTTTGTGTCTTTGGCCCCAAAGATGTAAGAACCAGAAGCCAATATATTAGCCCCTGCTTTTATAAGCATGCCGGCGTTAGTATCTTTAACGCCGCCGTCAACCGCAATATCACCTTTAAAAATAGCGCGTAAATTCCTTATTTTAGGTATTACCTCCGGCAAAAATTCCTGTCCGGAAAAACCGGGATTAACCGACATAACCAGGACCAGATCAACTATCCCCAAAACATCTTTTATCTTCTCTAAAGGAGTTTTGGGATTTAAAGAAACACCCACTTTTACGCCCTGTCTTTTTAAATCCCGGGCCAGCGCCTTGAATTTTAGAGTGCCGGTAGCCTCAATGTGCGCGGTGATCATATCGCTACCAGCCCGCACAAAGTTCCTGGCGAGCTTTTGGGGATTCTCTATCATTAAATGTGTATCAAAGGGCAGCTTGGTAAGCCCGCGTATACTTTCTATCACTGCCGGACCGATAGTGATATTGGAGACAAAATGCCCGTCCATAATATCGATGTGCAACATATCCGCTCCGGCGCGTTCCACTTTTTTTATCTCGCTCTCAAGCGAACTAAAATCAGCGGACAATAATGAAGGCGCGATCTTTATTTCCATTGGTAGATCCTTTTTTTGTTGATATATCTGAAAACCGCCTCAGGGACCAGGTAGCGAAAAGACTTTCCCTCCTTGATCGCCCCGCGGATCTCAAAACCGGAAATATCTACCGCCCTGATCGGCAATGTGGATACCCCGGTCTGCCGAGAGACAGCATAGGTGGTTATATCCTCCAAAGGGTAACCCGGACGTGTCGCCACGACAAATTTTACCAGCCTGGAAATTTCGCTTATGTCTTTCCAGGCATCTAAATATTTCATCAGGTCTGAGCCGATAATAAAAAACATCTGATCCTGGCTATATATTTTTGTGAATGCCGGTATGGTATTAATGGTGTAAGACGGACCCGTGCGCCTGATCTCTATATCAGACGCGTAAAAATGCCTATTCCCCGCTATAGCCAACTTCACCATTTTAAGGCGCGCGTCCGCTTTCGCTATATCCACGTTATCTTTGTGCGGCGGGACAAATGTCGGCACAAAAATCACCTTATCCAGGCCCAGCTTCTCCCGCGCCTCTTCGGCTAAAATCAGGTGGCCGATGTGAATGGGATTAAAAGTTCCGCCGAGTATACCAATCTTCATAGTTTAGAGGGGACGTTTCCTTACGCTATAACTCTATGCTACACAAAATATTACAACTGCTCATTTTCCATTACTAGTAGGTTCAAAAATTGGAAAACATGTTGCTGTAACTCATTCTTATATAATAGTTTAAATAACAAGGAAACGTCCCTTATTCTCGTATCTGACCGTTGCCTAATACCGTATATTTATAGGTGGTCAATTCCTCTAACCCCATCGGGCCGCGGGCATGCAATTTATCGGTAGATATGCCGATCTCCGCGCCCATGCCAAATTGATGCCCGTCAGTGAAACGGGTTGAGGCGTTAAGGTACACACAGGCAGAATCCACTTTTTTAAGGAATTCATCCGCTGCCTTAGCGTTCCCGGTAATAATAGTATCCGAGTGGTGCGAACCATAATAATTGATATGCTCGATTGCCTGCCGAACATCCTTAACCACCTTAACCGAAAGCCTCAAATCCAGATATTCGGTGCGATAATCATTCTCTGTGGCGCGACGGCAAGGCTTGACTAACTTACAGGTAACCGGACATCCCCTTAACTCAACGCCTGCCTTTTTAAATCTCCGGGCCATCTCAGGAAGAAATTTTGCGGCAACAGCCTTATGCACCAGCATGCTCTCCATAGCATTACATACCCCCGGCCGCTGGACCTTGGCGTTAAGGCATATTTTAAATGCCATATCTAAATCCGCAGCTTTATCCACATAAATATGGCAGATGCCCTTATAGTGCTTGATCACCGGTATACGAGATAGTTCTACCACCCGCCGGATCAAGGCCTCTCCTCCGCGCGGCATAACCAGATCAATATAATCATTTAAACCCAGTAATATATCCACTGCTTTTCTATTTGGGGTAGTTATCAAATTTATTACGCCCTCAGGAACCACACTTCCCCTAAGAGCCGAAATAAGCGCTTTATAAATAGCGATATTGGAGTTTAAGGATTCGCTGCCGCCTCTTAAAATCACGCTATTGCCGGATTTAAAGGTGAGCCCCGCGCAGTCAGAAGTTACGTTAGGACGCGACTCATAGATAATCGCGATAACCCCTATCGGCGTACGCACCCTTCTTATAAGCAGGCCGTTAGGCCTTTTCCATTGCTTTAAGACCATACCTACGGGGTCAGGAAGACGCGCTATTGCCAATAAAGAATCCGCCATCTCCTTGATCCTATTCTCTCCTAAAGTCAGGCGATCGATGAAAGCCCGAGAGAGCCCCGCGCGAACAGCCAGATCAATATCCTTCTTATTGCCCTTAAGTATAGCGTTCTTTTGCCGTAGCAGATTCTGGGCCATGCGCCTCAAAGCCAGATTCTTCTCGGATGAAGCGATAGAAGCGAGCCTGCGCGATGCCTCTTGCGCTTTTTTAGCTAAATTTTTTAGTTCTATTTTGAGTTCCATCTTTTAAAGAATTACCATGTTATCGCAGTGCATAACTTCTTTTTCCGAACGTTTTCCTTTAACCTTATCTAATTCTTTGCAGGAAACACAGGCCCTTCCTCGGGCAAATTCAATTCCTTGCGCGTCTATTACGCTGACGATATCTCCGCATTCAAAATCACCTTCCCTACCCAATACCCCTACCGACAACAGGCTCTTTTTATTCAGCAAGGCGCGCAAGGCCCCTTCGTCCGCGATCACCCTGCCTTTAGGCCTGGTGCCAAAAGCCAGCCAGCGCTCCCTTTCGGTCAAAGACTTGTTAGGCACAAAGAACGTCCCGGCCTCCTGGGGCTTTTCTGCGGCAGTAAGCACTATATTTTTTGTCCGGCCGTTTGCGATAACGCAAGGAATACCCGAATCCATGGCTATTTTTGCCGCGTCCAGCTTGGTGATCATCCCGCCTACGCACGCAGGTTTGTCCGAAGGAGTGGGGCAGGCGAGCCTCTTTATCTGCGGCGTGACAGCATCAACTACCCTTACTACTTTCTTATCCGCGTCAAGGAGCCCGTCGACATCCGAAAGGATTATTAAAAGGTCTGCCGAAACAAGATTGGAAGCCACCAGCGCAGAGAGTTTATCATTATCCCCGAATTTGATCTCTTCGGAAGAAATAGTATCGTTTTCGTTAACTATAGGCACCAGTTTAAGGCGTAATAATTCAAGAAGCGTATTTTTCGCGTTCAGGCAGCGCTTGCGATTAGCTAGGTCATCCCAGGTTAAAAGCACCTGGGCGCAGTGCAGGCCTCTTTTTTCAAAGACGCGCTGGTACTCGCCCATAAGAACATGCTGTCCGCAGGCGGCAAGGGCCTGCAACAAAGCCAGCTGTTTGGGACGGGACTTTAGTTTCAATATGCCTAACCCCTTAGCAATAGCCCCTGAGGAAATTATGATGATTTCCTTCCCCTTATTTAATAGGGCCTCCACCTGCTCAGCCAACCCTTCCAGAGAAAAAGATCCGGATTCTCCAGCCACTAAAAGGCTTGAGCCGATCTTTATCACAATACGCTTATAATTTTTTCCTGATAGCTTCAATTAACTCCTCCAACCCTTTTTTATTTAAAGCCGAAATCGGATAAACCCTTTTCTTTATCGCCTTTTTAAAACGCGCCAAATTAGCTTTGGCAGCATCTAGATCCATCTTATTGGCGGCAATAATCTGAGGCTTACGCGCCAGCTCCTGACTGTAATCTTTTAGCTCTTTATTCCTCTAAAGGATCCCTGCCGTCCACTCCCGCCATGTCAACCAGATGCACCAATATTTTAGTGCGCTCCACGTGCCTGAGGAATCTATCCCCTAAACCCCTGCCAGCGGATGACCCTTCGATCAGGCCTGGGATATCAGCTATAACAAAAACTCCTTCATCTAAACCAACCACTCCCAAGATAGGAGCCTTTGTGGTAAATGGATAGGCGGCTATTTCCGGCCTGGCCCGGGAAACGCTTGAGATCAGAGTAGATTTACCAGCATTGGGAAAACCAATCAAACCGCAGTCGGCAATAAGTTTCAGGTCTAATAATAACTGCCTTTCTTCGCCGGGCTCAGGCAAAGTTACTTCGGCGTGATGCTGATTACCCCTGCCACCCTCACCACCCCTGGCTACGGTAACCTCGTCTCCTAAGTCACGCAAAACGCTGCCCGTGACGGCATCAGTAACCACCGTTCCCGCAGGCACACGCACATAGACCGTAGGCGCGTTTTTACCCCTTTTATTCTTACCAGAACCATGCCCCCCGTCCTGTCCGCGAAAGTGCCGGTTATAATGAAAATCCAACAAAGTGCGCAAATTCCTGTCCACCCGCAAGATTACATCTGCGCCTCTGCCGCCATCTCCTCCGTCGGCAATACCCTGCCTGGTGTATTTATCGCGGTAAAAACAACGGCAGCCTTTTCCGCCATTGCCGCCTTTGACGTTTATCTTAGCGCTATCGATGAACATTTACCCCTCAAGCCAGCGTTATATCTTTGATCTTTATGCGGGTAAGGTTCTGACGATGGCCTTTTTTAGTATGGGACGCCTTACGCCTGCGATATTTAAAAGAAAACTTCTTTTTATCCTTGAACTGCTCCAGGACCTCTGCTTTTACGCTTGCGCCCACCAGATAAGGTTGCCCTACGGCTACCTTTTTATCAGAAGAGGCCAAAATTACCCTATCCAAAGTGATTTCAGCGCCATCCGCGGCATCCTGTTTCTCGATTTCGATTACCGAATCCTTTTGAACGCTATACTGTTTTGCTCCAACTTCAATTATTGCATACATTTGTGCGCCTCCTTAGCTGTTTTTTATCTTTTTAAAGATTTTTAATATTACCACAGAAATTAACGGCGGTCAAGGCAAAAATGAGTAAAAATTCGGCGGGAAAGCTAAGCTATTTTGATATCTTCTGCGTGAAAAGCGGGGTCAGAAATAAGATTGATCTTGGTCTTAAACTGACGTTCCAGGGACTCTAGTCCGGATTTATTTTTAAGTATTTCGTCAATCACCACCGGGTTTAAGCTAATATTAACCTGCCTGGCAGGCTTATTTTTCAAGAGTTTTTTGAGTTCTCGCAAAGCGTAAATGGACATGGTAAGGGCTGACTTTATGCGCCCTTTACCCTGGCAATATGGGCAGGTTTGGAAAGACAGGGTCTGCACTGTATTATGGATGCGTTCACGGGTCATCTCTACCAGGCCGAACTTGGAGATCCCCGCCAGGTCATATTTCGCCCGGTCAA
>JAPLLP010000272.1 GCA_026387515.1 Candidatus Omnitrophota bacterium
TCTTTGCTTGTAATCATTTTTATAACTTCCCCCCTAGAAATAATTATATCATAAAAATTCATTGACAAAGCTTATTAGTAGCATAACCAAAGTTATGAATCCCTGTCCGTGCGTTACACTTGGACAACATAAAAACCCCTAAAGATGTTCAACTACCCATATTGCCAGGTACCGTGCGAAAATCTCTGGACCATTGTTTGACAGGATTGATATCCACATAGGTGTTCCAGCTGCCAGATACCAAGACTTAACCAGCAGCCTCCCCGCGGAAAGCTCCGCCCAGATTAAAGCAAGGGTCGAAAAGGCGCGCGAAGTTCAAAAAGAAAGGTTTAAAACTGAGGGTATTTTATGTAATGCTAATATGAGCCATAAACAGGTGAGAAAGTTCTGCGTTTTGGGTAAAGAGGAAAACGAATTACTCAAAATGGCTATGACCAAGCTTGGTTTTTCTGCCCGGGCGTATGATAAGATATTGAAGGTATCAAGGACGATTGCGGATTTGGCAGGAAGTGAAAATATTAAGGCGGAGCACCTTTCTGAGGCGATACAGTATAGAAGCTTGGATAGGGAGTTTTTTGTTTAAGCAACCACACTATAGCAATTTAATACTTCGCAATCAGTCCTTTTATATCTTCACGATCAACAAGTTTAGCGTTACCACGCTGGATACTTTTTACGAAACAGCTACAATCAAGGACAGAATAAGAATATTTATTCTTTAGAACTTCTTCGATTATATCATACGTTAACCCACCATCATATAAATGCATTTCGTAGCATTGGTATATCTCCCCACGAGGTAATACCTTGGCGATTTTGTTGTAATTATATTTCGTTATTTCTATTTCTCCCAAATTCAAATGTTTTACTCCAAGATTATCAATTATGGGTAGCATTTCAAAGAGTTTTTCACGATGAGGCGGCCAACTTGGTGTTTCAACTGTTACCACCTTAAAGTAACTCACGGCCCTTTTTAAGTTTAAATAAACTTCTTTTGAGAAATTTGAGGCGCCTAAATGAAACCTGATTTCATCAAAACCTAAGTCTTTTAATTGAAGAAGCATATCTGAATCTGCCAAAACTCCATTTGTATAAAGATAATACCATGGCTTTTGTCCTGTATCTTGTTCTACATCACGAAAAAATTTCATATATTTCCTAAGATCATCAATATATAAAAGGGGTTCGCCTCCACCGCTAAAACTTACTATTTTGAGACTATAGTTTGGCAGGCGTGATTCACGCAAGAGTCCGACCATTCGTTCAATCAGGTAGTTTTTATTTTTTTCTTTAAACCTATAAAAACAATAGAGACAATTTAAATTACATTTCGGTCCGCACAAAATATGATATCTGAACGGAGTTGGTACAAAACAACCACAACAACCAGGGGATATTTTGCCTATATGAACACAGTGACCAGCAGCATGGTATTCAAGTTCTTTAATTTTCTTTTGCCGCTCAAATTTTAGTTTATAGGCCTCCTGGATGGATATAATTTTCATATATTAGCTATAAATTTATGACAGTTACATATGGTAGGTATTTTATTTTTTATATTATAACATAATTAATAAGTTAAAATATGAATTTGAGGTAAACCCTTTGAGAAAAAACAGAACCCTGGATCCTATCAATCTAGTCTAACCTAAGATTACAGGCACAGGGGTGCACCGAACATCTTTCAGAGGCGATTCAATAGTAGCGGCTATTTACCAAATACCTCCCTGAGAATAACTTTGGCGATATTCTCCGCCAAGAGCCTGTTGCCTTTAAGTGTACAATGGCCGAAGTCCCCTCCAAACATATCGATGAAATACGCCTGGAGGCCTTCGTTGCGCATAGCCTCTTGAAATATCTGTTTGTTATCTACGAAAATGATCCCGGGCTCTTCTTTAAATATACCCTTGATTAACTCTATGTCTCGCATGGGATATTGTACGCATACCAATTGCATTCCTCTATTTTTTACTATTTTCCAAAGTTCTCTATAATTAGCTATTGTTACCGTCTTCATCTTCGCGCTATTTCCTTCCGCTGCATATTTATCGCTGAGTTGACGTTTTCCAGTTTCTGCATATAAGATAGAAACGGCTCTTTTAATACGGGTAGTAACTACGGATGAACGGATTGCTTCCTTCAATATTTCTTCCGCCTCATTAAATCCTTTGCTTTGCATATACATCGCAAACAATTCTATATAAGGGCTATCATCTTGTGGTAAAATCTTTATGGCTTTCTTAAGCATTGCCTCTGCTAAATGATATTCTCCGCGTTTACGATACCCGGCACCCATCCATAGATAGGCTTGATAATTATGCGGGTTATTTCGCATAGCTTCATCAAACAGGGCCTCAGATTCAATATGCTTACCCCGATCATTGTACGTCCGAACTAAATATCCGTAGGCATTGTCATTTTTAGGATTGATCTTTATCGCCTTTTTAAATTCGGCTTCTGCTTCGGCAAACTTCCCGAGATTATAATATTCTTGCCCTCGCTCAACGCAGATAACATCAGCGGCAGGACCTGCGATGCGGAACCAAATTAGCTCAATAAGCTTAAATGCTTGGAAAGAAAAGGTTCTTTTATCGGATATCATCGCTTTGATTGCTGGCGTTAATTCATCTCCCTCATTAATTCCCATCATCACAACCACCATGTCAGGTTTGTATGTTTCGAGATTTTCCTTAAGATGACTAATTATGCAGGAAGTGGTTATGGCTGGCGCGCCCTTATCAATTACGCTAATCTTAATTTCTGGACATCGGGTATTTAAAATTTTTTCTAGCAGGCGTGGATATTGGCCTGCCGTGGTTGATTCTCCTAAGCATATAATGCGATACGTAGATTTTAACTTGGGAGAGCCTGAATTGTTATATTGTATTATTGATAAATATGGCGGTCCGCTCACGCGCAGGAATATCTCTATTATGATGAAAGATAGGATTATCCCGAATGTGATGAGGGTTATTTTCTGTTGAAGGGTTGTTTTTGTTTTAATTTGACTGCTTATCCTACTCTAGTCTGCTTATTTCCGGGATATTACCTCTGATTTCCCAATTAAAAACGCTGGTAAGTGGCGGATTTTGGGGGGGGCCGAATTAATCGTTTTGTTTTTTGTTCTCATAAACAATTTTTGATATTTCTCCTATTACCGAACTTAACCTTGTTAGATCTGTACCTTTTGCCATTATGCAAACTAAATAAGGGCTGCCGGGATAATATACGATGCCGCAATCATGGAGTTGCTTCATTTTTGTATTATCCTCCCTTTCGCCAAACTTATTTGCCACTTTTATATTTGACGGGACTCCCGCAACAATACCCTCGGGAAAATCTACCTCCGTCAATAATTCCAATGCCTTTTCAGACATAGCCTTAGACAGATAGGAACTGTTATAAAGGATCCTGAAAAAAGATGCATATTCTTTTACCGAGATAAAATCTTCCGGCGTTCTTTCATTTGGAATATCTAACTCTAAATCTCTGTATACCTGATTTAATAATTTCTCATCTATATTTAAAAGTAGAAGGTCTTTAGAAATATTATCCGAATAAACAATCATGTTCCGTATTAATTCGCTAACTGTATAGGTATTGCCCGGAATCAATGCATTTGCTGGGGGAATTTCTTGGGGGATATCGTGAGCTTCGGTTTCATATTTTATTTGCTTCTCTAATATCGCGAAATTGCCTTCCGCAGCCTTAAAATAAGCGATCATGATAGGAATCTTCAGGAGGCTTGCTGGAGCAAATTTTTCATTTTCATTAATACCTATCCAAGGGCCGTTATTTAAATCCCTAAGATACACTGATATGAGCGTAGCGTTATTATACTCAATTTGATTTTTTATATATTTTTTGAGTTTATATTCCACCCTTTGCAGGCTGATATCTCCACCACTAAACTGTTCGCATTCTAATAAGGGATTAATAAGCTGGGCGCCGCTTGACAGGCGCTTTTCAGTTATTCGGCGAATTCCTGTGTCTTTGATGTTTTTATTGAAAGGGCATATCCGGCTAACGGAAACTCCGAGCGAGAACCCAATGATAAAAACTATTGATATAAATAAATTTTTACTTTTTCCTTCAAGCATATCTAAGAACTCCCGATTATCACTTCTTTCTTTATGTCCAAATTATACCACTTTTTAAGTACGATTTAAACATTTTTACTCTATCTAGTTAGGCGCCTTTGAAAGACGGTTCATCTCACATAAATACAAAACCCAGACCGCGTAGGCCAGCAACAACGGATAAAAGGTCCATAAAAAATACATGGCGATGTTAAGCCCCGGAAAGGTAATATAGATAGCCGACAAAATTATTAAGGTCAAAAAAAAGTTTTCAGCCTTAATACAACTTAACTTTTTGATTAAAAAATAGGTGGGGAGAATAAGTATTATATAGTTATAATCCCTGAACCGGGGATTTATGATAGCGTACAACGCGCAGGCAAAAAAAATGAGCCATTTCTTCTCATCCTGTAATCTAAGCCCCTTAATAACCCTGACCGCGCGGAAACTTATAATGAACAAAATAAGCACGATCAGAAAATAAACAACGCCGTAATATTCGCCGAGTGCCGTTAAACCAAATACTCTCACAATTTGCCATACCTGCGACACAAAAGAAAAAGTGGAAAAATTACCTACCCCCCCGCCGCTTATAAGGTCAGAGCGCGCCGCGGCAAAAAAACGCAAGAAAATGTGCGGATTTAGTACGAATATAACGCCTGACAATAAAACAAGGGCCCCTAATGAGCCGACGAAATACTTTTTTCTCTTTTGCTCTTGCGCGAAAAACAACAGAAGGAGGAAGAAAATATAATCAATCTTTAAGGTTGCGGCGATAACCACGAGGGCACAAAAAATAAGCAGTTTGTCTTTTAAATAATAGTATAAGGCAAGCCACAGTAAAAACTGCTCAAATATGCAGGTATTTGCAGATCTTATGTTGAGGTATATAGCACTATTAAATCCCAGCAGGCATAAGGCATAAAAAATTATATCTGTCTTCTTCTCCAGAAATACGTTACGCCACAAAAAGATAAGCCCTGCCAGAACAATGCAGCATAAGACGAAATATAGATCTTTATGAAGCGGGATATTAAATAAAATAAAGGTGCAATAGAGGACCAGGAGGATGATCAAGATCCCGTTCTTCATTTGAAGGTTTTAAAATCCCCTTTATTTATTGACCACCTCAATCGACTGATGGCTAGAAACGCTATTGCCCTTATAATCGGTGATGGTAAGGGTAACGGTGAATTCCCGCGGTTCATATGTCGTGCTTAAGTAGGTATTAGTGGGATTCTTCTTTATGGAGGTATCACCGTCGCCAAAATCCCAAGAATAAGAAACTATCCTGCCATGGGGAGAATAAGACCTGCCTCCATAGAAATGCACCAGTAACGGAGAATACCCCTTCACGGGCTTGGCCATGATCAGGGCTACGGGCTCGCCAACGGGTTTTGCTTCCTTCTTGGGGGCAGGAGCCGGGGCAGACTTGGGTTTCTTTACAACCGCCTTAGGCTCCTTCTTTTGCCGCACCTTCGTAGCCACTTCCGAACTTGCGTTCGCTGCCTCTACCTTCTTAACTTCAGGCGCGCTTTCAGGCGTAACCGGGGCTTCTTTTTCCAGGTCTTTCTGAATATAATCACTCAAGACCTTACGCAATTTTTTGGTAATGGTCTCTTCTTTTAAATCCAGCGTATCTTCTTTTCTCAAAACCCTCTCTTTGTATTTTGGATTATGCCTAACTCTGTAATCCGAGATAGCCACGCCTGGCATACGAAAAACCCCGGTCACAAGTTTTACAAAATACCGCGGGGGATCCCAAAACCATTCCTTAAAACGGTTTTCGATATAACCCATCTTTTTATAATAATGCTCCACGACATAGCGGCGCCTCTTAAAACGCTTTTTGGCAAGAGCAAGGTCTTCGGGCACAGAGTTATCTTTACCTACGGTATATTCCAAGATAGAATACCCGTCGCGCGAAACCATGTAACCCTTATCATAGGGAGGACTGCCAGGCTGGAATCTGTAGGCGGCGCAACCAGACAATAGTAGGACCAAGAAAACCAATAGCATTATTCTTTTCATTCTTCTAACTCCTCGGATAATGTATCCACTTCATCTACATCTTTAAGAGCGCCAGGGTCTCTGCGCGCGTCTTCTCGTTATCCCGGAATATCCCTCTTACCGCCGAAGTCACAGTGGTGGTCCCGGGCTTTCTTATACCGCGCATGGACATACAATTACCAGAGATAGCTACTTTTCCGTTACGCCTCACTAAAATTAATCCCGCTGGAACAGACACACAATAGACTTGACCCTTATATTCTTTGGTCAAAAAATTACTGGGCCTAAGCTTAGAATACCATTTATTTTCTCCGGATTTTGTTCTATGTGTTTCCATCCGAAAGTAATTCTTATTATTCTGCTTAGTGCATCCTACGCCCAACTTAATACAAATCTCCTGTAAGTCATCAATGAGTCTCTCTGATTTTGAAACAAAATGGATGGCTTTATTCTTCTTAATATGGCCATCGCCTTTGACATACCAATCCAAAAACAATTGTAATATCCTCGGAGAGGCATCCTTTATTACTTGTGGAATGTATTTATCTTCAGATTTGCCAAAACATTTAAAATAATTATAGAAGTCTTTATCTTCGACGCGAAACTGAACAGACTTCCCTTCCCTGCATTGTATATATCTTATTCTCAATGTCTCGAATAAACTTTTAATTTCTGAATAACATTTTGAGTCGCAGTCTTGGGAAACAACAAAAAACTTACGCCCATCTACTTGAGTAGTGCATCCTTCGCTAACCCAAATACCGAATAATTTTGCGAAGTCAGTAATCCTCAAAGAATATTTTCCGATATTTACTTTTACGACATCTTTCCCTTTCCATGCACAGGCTCTGGGGATTATGATATATTTATGCAATAATTCTTTCGCAGACGACACACTCCAATTATGATGCCTATTATAAAAATGCCATTCCGAAGAATAACATACTCTATGATCTGGCGTAACCAGAAGGTCAACTGAAAGACTCTTCATTGCTATCATGGTACCATTATATTTATAAGAAATAAATCTCCTGGGCCTAACAAAAGAAAGGTTTCTTGTCATAAGCGATACCTGCGCAACTTTTTCATTTCTTGTTAAATTTTTGAAATATTTCCAACCTCGAGAAGTAAGAATTTCTGTTTTATCATCATAACACATGTGCTCGGCCTCAATCACCACCATGCACCCTTTGGGCTTAAGCTTAGTCATGATAAGCTCGGCGATCTGCGTGGTCAATCTTTCCTGAACCTGCGGCCTCCTGGCAAGCATATCCACTACGCGGGCTAATTTGCTTAAGCCAGTTACCCGGCCCTGCCTGGGGATATAAGCCACGCTTGCCTTTCCCACAAAAGGGGTCAGATGATGCTCGCATATGGAATATAAAGGAATATTCTTTAAAAGAATGATCTCATTGTGCTTTTGCTCAAGGATCACCTCCAGCTCTTTCTGGGGGTCCTGATCGATGCCGGCAAAGATCTCCTCATACATCTCGGCCACGCGCCTTGGGGTGTCTTGCAGGTCACGGCGCTTAGGATCCTCCCCGATCGCCTCTAAAATATCCTTGATCGCATGCTCAATCTTCTTTTTATCCATTTTTATTTTCCTATACAAAAATCACTGAAAATTTTATCCAAAAGATCTTCGGAAAAATTCTTGCCTAATAGCCCGTCCAGACAAGCTGTGGCTTCTTTAAGATCCTGGGCAATGAATTCCCAAGATAAGCCATTATCTATCGAATTAAGCGCTTCTGCAATAAGTTTTTGCGCATCTTTTATGAATCGAGTATGGCGCATATTGGCCAAAAAAAGCGGGCCGGCAGAATTGACCTTGCCGCTAAACACCATTTCGGCAATAGAATCTTCAAGTAAGGCTATATTTTTGCCTTTTTTTGCCGAAATCTCTACCATATGTTTGAAATTTTTAGCTATATATGCGCGTTCTATCTTTTGAGGCATATCTATTTTATTAATCACCGCCAGGGTTGTTCTTCCCCTTAACCTAGCCACGAGCGCCTTATCATCTTTGGTCAAGCGATGAGCGCCGTCAAACAATAAGATTATTAAATCCGCCAGATCGATCTGTTTTTTTGAGCGCCTGACCGCGTGCTTCTCGATTAAATCGCGCGGCTCCAGGATCCCCGCGGTATCCACGATCCTCACGGGTATTCCTTTTATATCTATAACTTCTTCGATAGTATCACGGGTCGTCCCAGGCACTGCCGTAACAATAGACCTCTCCTGCCTTAAAAGCGCGTTTAAAAGCGAAGATTTTCCTACATTCGGCCGTCCGCAAATAACCGTATGTACCCCCTCGCGCAAAAACCTGCCAAACCTGGCATTCTCCAGCATTGATTTCATCTGATTATTTATCCTGGCTATCTTTTCAGAAAAGGCCTTAAGGCCTACGGTAGGTATTTCATCGTCGGGAAAATCTATGCCTGCCTCTAAAACCGATAAGGCATCCAGCAGCTCATCCCTCCATCCATTCACGCGCATTGATAATCCGCCCTTTAACTGCTCAACGCCCATTGCCAGGGCGGAATCGGTTTTGGCGCGGATGATGTCCAATACTGCCTCTGCCTGCGTAAGGTCGATCCTTCCGTTTAAAAAGGCGCGTTTAGTAAACTCTCCGGGTTCGGCCAAACGGCAACCATTTTCCAAAGTCAGATCCAAGATCCTGCGCAAGGCCAAGATTCCGCCATGGCAGTTTATCTCCACCACATCCTCTTTAGTATAGGAGCGCGGCTTACGCATTACCGTTAATACGACCTCATCAACAACATTCTTTTGCTTATCGACAACCCAGCCGTAATGCACTGTGTAAGTCATAAATCCGGAGGGCTTCTTTCTGTCTTTACCAAGAAAAATATTGTCAGCTATAGAAAGGGCTTCCGGGCCGCTCATGCGCACAATCCCTATGCCTGATTCGCCGACTGATGTTGCTATCGCGGCTATAGTATCGTCCTGGCTTAATTTACGCATATCAGTTTCCTTGCCTCTCCCACAACAAATAGTGAACCCGTGACTAAGATTAGATCCTTTGGGCCTGCTTTTAACTTGGCTAAACTTAACGCCTGTTTTACATCTTTGGTCTTTGTGACTGGTGAATCTACTAACTTTTGAATATTCTCTACGCTGGCCGCCCTGGGATTATTAGACCGAGTCAGGATGATCTCGCCTGCCAAGGAATAGAGTTCGTTACATATTCCGGCGATATCCTTATCTTGAGAAACTCCCAGGACTAGGATTAATTTATTATATTTGAAATTCTGCGTTATTGCCTTTTTTAATACCGAGCTGGAAGCGGCGTTTTGGGCCCCGTCTAAAACAATTAGCGGCTGCCTGGAAACAACCTCGCACCTACCTGGCCAGACAGTATTATAAAGCCCTTTTCTGATCAAGCCGGCTTCTACATTAAAACCGAAATTCCCTAAAGCCTCTACTGCGCCCTTAGCCACAGTGGCATTAATCAGCTGATGCCTACCTACCAGCCTGATCCTAAAATTTTGCGGCCTTAGGATCTTGATATCTTTACCTACCTCAAAAATTTGAGCCCCCACCTTCTTACACCTGTCCCTAATCACAGCTAATACCTGCTTTTCTTGAGGAGCGGTTATCACGATTGACTCGCGGTTCTTGATTATTCCCGCCTTCTGGCGCGCGATCTCTCTTAATGTATTACCTAATAGATGCGTATGCTCGTAGCTTATGGGAGTTATAACCGATACCAATGCTTCTTGCGTATTTGTGGCATCCAATCTGCCGCCTAATCCCGTCTCCAGGACCGCGAAATCCACCTTTTCTTCCTTAAAATAGATAAAAGCCAGCGCAGTGTACACCTCAAAAAAAGAAAGCGGACCGTATTTTGAGATTTTATTGTGTTTCTCAATAGCCGGCCTGACTCTCTGTACTAAACTAGCTAATCTTTTTTTCGCCACCATACCAGAAAAATCAGAACAAACGCTATCTCTGGTTAAAACCCTGATCCTCTCTCTAAAATCATACAGATGCGGCGAGGTATAAAGTCCCACCTTAAAACCCGCCTCCCGTAATATATAAGCAATAAAGGCACAGGTAGAACCTTTGCCTTTTGAACCGGCGATATGGATACAATGCAGGGAATCCTGAGGGTTGCCTATCGTTTCCAGGAAAGCCTTGAAACCGTCTAGCTGGAAGGATTGCTTATACGGCCAGTCAACGAGCCTTTCATAATTAATGAAAGATTCCAGGTATTGAATGGCTTGGGGGTAGGTCATGAAACTAGCCAAAAACGATTAATGCCTAAAGTGCCTTATGCCGGTAAACACCATGGCGATCTTATGTTTATCCGCCATTTTAATAATTGCCTCATCGGCGATGGAACCGCCGGGTTGTATAATAGCTTTAATCTTATATTTAGCTGCCAGCTGTATAGCGTCTTCTTTGGGAAAAAAGGCGTCAGAAGCCAACACTGAACCAATCGCCAGTTTACCGGATTTTTTAGTTGAGATAAACACGGAATCTACGCGGGACATCTGCCCTGCGCCGATGCCCACGGTCTTGGTGCCGCGGCAAAGGATAATAGCGTTGGATTTTACGTGCTTGGCTACCTTCCAGGCAAAAATAAGGCTCTCCATTTCTTTGGCAGAGGGCTTTTTCTTGGTCACCACCTTAAGGGTTTTTTCATCCAGGGTAAGGGCGTCTTCGTCTTGTAACAATAACCCGCCGCTGACCTTTTTATAATCTAAGCTTTGGGATCTTTCAAGTAAAGTGGGTAATTCAAGCAGCCTTAAGTTTTTCTTCTCTTTAAGTAAAGTAAGGGCATCGGCCGAGAATTCAGGGCAGATGATACACTCCAGGAATCCGCTCTTGGCAATCAACTTTACCAGTGCCAAATCTATCTTTCTATTTACGCTGACTATGCCGCCAAAGGCGGAAAGCTTATCGCAGCCCCAGGCATCTTTATAGGCCTTAAGCACATCTTTATTTTCACTAACCCCGCAAGGATTATTATGCTTGATAAAGACTACCGCCGGATCAACAAACTCTTTTACGATGTTTACCGCGGCATTTAAATCCAATATATTGTTAAAGGAAAGTTCCTTACCCCATAATTGTTTAATAGTGCTTAAGCCCCTGGATGCGTTGCCCTCGCGATAAAATGCCGCCTTCTGATGCGGATTCTCTCCATAACGCAGATCCTGAACCTTGGTAAATGCCAGAGATAATTCTCGCGGAAAACCCTGGCTTTCTAACCCAGAGCCTGCAATATGGCTGCTCAGGTATTTATGTATGGTGCCGTCGTACTGGCTGGTGCGGCCAAAAACTTCCACCGCCAGATCCCTTAAGAGACTCTCCGGCAAGCTACCCTTATTACTCTTTAGTTCATCGACCACTTGGGCGTAGCGATTTGGATTACAGATTACCGCTACCGACCGGTGATTCTTGGCCGCGGAGCGTAGCATCGAAGGCCCGCCGATATCAATATTTTCTATGGCCTCTTCCAGCGTCACATTGGGTTTCTGCACGGTTTTTTCAAAAGGATAGAGATTCACCACCACCATATCTATAAGCCCTATCCCCTGTTCGTTAAGTCTCTGCAGATGTTCAGGATTATCCCGCAAGGCCAATAACCCGCCGTGTATCTTCGGATGCAAGGTCTTTACGCGTCCATCGAGCATTTCAGGAAATCCCGTATATTCGGAAACCTCTTTTACCGGTATATTATTTTCACGGAATAACTTTGCCGTCCCGCCGGTAGAAAAGATCTCTACGCCAAAATTATTCAGCACTTGCGCCAGCTCAAGAACGCCACTTTTATCCGAAACGCTGATCAACGCCCGCTTAATCTTAACCATGTTGAGACGCCTCCTTCGCAGTAACGAACCCCAATCCATCCGATAGGATTGGGGGTAAAATAGTAGCGAACACTGGCCCAAATCCTATCTGGGCCAGGTGTTATTTATTAAACCTGAAATTCGCCAAATCGCAATCCTGCATCATGTATTCTTTTGGCTCAAGGCGCATCTTACCCTGCTGTTTAGCCGGAGTCTCCCCGCCCGCATTAATATAATCATCGTAACTAATGATCTCGGCGCGGATAAACCCTTTTTGGATATCGGAATGTATTACTCCCGCTGCCTCCCATGCAGAAGTACCTTTTTTAATCATCCAGGCGCGGGTTTCTTTCTCTCCGGCGGTAAAAAAACTAAGGTACCCGCTTTCTTTTAAGGCCCTGGCCAGTAAATCATTCGGTATATCTGTCTCTTCCTGTTTGGCCATAACCACCGGTTTTAAGGTCACCAGGCTATAGCTTGCCATAGCCTGAATTTCATCATTACTTAAGCCAGCGTTAAAGAGAAATTGCTCTTTCTCCAGGGCGTTTTTAAGTTTAAGCAAAAGCTCTTTCTCTTTCTCGTCTGCGGAGCGTCCCAGACGCGTCTCTACAAACTCCAGGTCTCTTAAGATCAGATCCGAACGCATATCTTCCAAGGCCAGGAGCGCGTCCGCCTCAAACACCGCCTGGTCGCTAACTAATTCCATCTGCACATAGGTTTTTTTCTTGGCCTTGACGATCTTATCCACTGCGTCAAGACGGGGATCCTTGATGTTATACTTGCCAGGGGCAAGGGTAGAAATAGAGAATACGCTTATTTTCATTTTGTTTTCCTTATCATTTATAAAGCTTTTTGGTTATTGTTCTTCTTCGGGCTTCTTAGAGGCCTGATACTGGCTGATAATGGTTGAGGCTTGTTTGTGCGGCATCTCTTCGTAATGCGAAAAACGCATAATATAGGTTCCTCTTCCTCCGGTAAGAGAGCGCAGGTCATTGGCGTAGGTAAACATCTCCGCCAAAGGCACGGTGGCCTTGATCACCTGAGATTTGCCCTTAACATCCATGCCCATAATCCGGCCGCGACGGGAATTGATATCTCCGGATATTGCCCCCAGGTATTCTTCGGGGATAGCTACTTCTACCTCCATAATCGGCTCTAATAAAACCGGGCCGGCGGCAAGCACGGCTTTTCTTAAAGCCATGCCTCCGGCGATCTGAAAAGCCATATCCGAAGAGTCTACCTCATGGTAGGAACCATCTACCAACCGCACCCGCACATCTACTATCGGATAGCCAGCAACTGCGCCTTGAACCAGAGCATTGACTACGCCTTTTTCAACTGAAGGGATAAAATTCCTGGGTATAGCGCCGCCAAAGATCTTATCAACAAACTCAAAACCCTTGCTCCGCTCTAAAGGCTCGATCTCGATCCAGACATCTCCGTATTGACCGCGGCCGCCGGACTGACGCTTAAATTTTCCCTGTACCTTTACGCACTTCGTAATCGTCTCTTTGTAGGAAACCTTGGGCTTACCAAGTTCGACCTCTACCTTAAAACGTTTCTGCAAGCGGCCTACCATCACTAATAGGTGTTGATCGCCTAGCCCTGAGATAATTAATTCCTTGGTCTGAGGGTCATGCGTGAACCTGAAGGTAGGATCCTCTGCGGCCAACTTCTGCAGGGCCTCGGAAATCTTCTCTTCGTCTTCGCGCGATTTCGGTTTTACCGAAGCTGAAATCGCCGGCTCGGGAAATACCAAAGGATCAAAAATGACGCGCTCCTTATCATTACCGATAGAATCAGAGGCAGTGGTCTCTTTTAGTTTTGCCAGGGCCACGATATCACCACAGCTAGCGCTCTCCACCGGCTTCTGTTCTCTTCCCTGCATAATATAAATCTGTCCAATGCGTTCTTTGGTCTCCTTATTAACATTATGAAAGGCGGTATTGGAAGCCAGGGTCCCGGAAAATATACGTAAAAAAGTCAACTGCCCCACGTAGGGATCAGAGATGTTCTTAAAGACAAAGGCGGCAAAGTGGCCGTCGGAACTACAGGCTAATTCCTGCTCTCCATCCGGCTTATCCGCCGGGCGGGCTTTGATAGGTTGGCGTTCCAAAGGACTAGGCAGATATTTTATAACATTATCCAACAAATCAACTACCCCTTTATCGGTCAGGGCAGAACCCGTCACCACAGGAAAAACCTTACGGCTGAATACCGCCTTACGCAAACCCGAAGCCAACTCGCCTTGAGTTAAAGCTGTACCTTCCAAATACTTCTCAAGGAGCTTATCGTCACTCTCGGCAATAGCCTCAACCAATTCCGGGGCATCAAGCTTGTCGATTACTACCGCGGCCTTGGAAAAACGTGACTGAATATCTGCCAATGCGTTTGCCGCATCAGACTCGGGCTTATCCGTCTTATTAATGAAAAAAAGGCAGGCCAGGAATTGCCAGGCGCGCTCTGTTCCTACTTCTACTCCGGCGGTTGCGTCAACCACGATTACGGCGCTGTCTACCGCGCGCAATCCGGAAATGACCTCACCTAAAAAATCCGCGTATCCGGGGGCGTCAATTATCTGTACCCTTGTCCCCTTATAATCACAAAAAAGCAGGCTGGCATTTATGGAACTTCTTTTTTCGATCTCATCAAAATTATAATCGCTTACCGTATTGCCATCGGCGGTTGAGCCTTTGCGGTTGGTTGCTTTAGCTAGATAGAGGATACTTTCAGAAAGTGTAGTTTTACCGGATTGGGCATGGCCCAAGAGGATAAAATTACGTTTATCTTTAGGCTCCATAGCTTCGGCGCTCCTTTTCTGCGGATATACATAGGTAAGGTGCTAAAGTTATTTAATTATAACTCAGGTAGCTGGGAGGGTCAAGGATAAAAAAGGGAAGTAGCGTAAGCGGTTAACGCGGAGCTTGTTATTGCTTCTTTAACTTATCCTCTTTAATTGAACAACATAGTTTTTTAAGGTTCATTGAATTAGCCAGCGTTATAATCGATCTGGGTACCCACCAGTATTTCCTCCACACAGGATGAAATAATCGCGAACCAAAAGGATTAACAAGGTTGAGAATAATGGTAAAAACGCTAGTTTCGCTGCTTGAACTTAAGGCTTTATGCTTAAGCAGTAACTTCTCGGGCAGGCTCCATTTTGACCTATAGTCTTTATTCTCTACTCTGTATTCATTAGGCGCATAGACTTGGAATCCCCATATATTTGCAAGCGAAGGTATCGTATATTCAAGAAATCCGAGTTCCGATTGAAGACGATATGAAAATTTTTCCAGGAACGACCTGGGTAAACACGCAAAAATGAACAGGCAGGAAGCAAGGAGATCCTGCGCTGCGCCATATTCCTTTTCCAAGAAAGAAACGAAAACCTCATATTCTTCAATAGCAGGAGAAGATAATGTCCAATACCATCTCTTTCGCACTTCCTTAATCGGTCGAAATCCCGTTAGCAATAGTTGATCCTTTTTAAAGTCCTTTAGAAGTTTTACTATTGGGGCAAATAAAATCAGATCCCATTGCATAATAATTATCGTATCCCACTTAAAACATCTTCCGCGCATCTTATACCAATCCGTTATAATTAAATCTCCGTGTTTCCATCGATAACATTCTACTGTAGTTTGGGCCTTGGAATAAACGTAGAAATCATCGATGGACTGTTTCATTGCGCGCTCAAAATCAGCTGCTTTATCCGCCTCGCCGCCAAACAAAACATAGATAGGTATATTTGATGCATATTTCCTAATCCTCTTCAAGCGCTCAACGCAAATATCTATATAATCGTAACACCAGAACAATATCGCTACGTTCATTATTTTATTCCTTAATATATCGTTTTGCGTATATTCTGCTTATACACAACCTAATTATATATATTATTTACCCTTCTGGAGGATTGTAAAATTGCGTTAAGATAGAATTGGCAGGCCCTATTCCAAGTAGGTATAGATTTTACCTTTGTAATTGCGCAGGACATACTTTCCTTTGGCCTGGGAAAGTATGTAATTGGGGCCTACGGGGATTTTCCCTCCGCCGCCAGGGCCGTCGATGACATAGGTGGGCACGGCATAACCGGAGGTATGCCCGCGGAGTTTCTCCATAATGTTGATGCCTACGGCAACCGGAGTACGGAAATGTTGCGTACCCCGGACCGGATCACACTGGTATATGTAATACGGACGCACCCTTATCTGCAGTAAATCATGCACTAATTTCTTCATTATATAAGGGCGGTCATTAATACCTTTTAGGAGCACGCTCTGGCTTCCGCTTAGTAATCTCTTTGGGATGGTTAAAGTGGATACTCATCCAGATCGGGGAATATTTTTTAAGCATATTAACCAGTTTCTCGTTAATACGCTGCGGCAAGGTCACCGGGACACGCGTGCCCAACCTTAAAAATTCGATATGCGATATCGAGCGGATCCTCTGCAATAGGTCCTCGATCGCCTCGTCTTCCAGAGTAAGCGGGTCGCCCCCGGAGATCAGGACATCCCGTATTTTTTTATTCGCTTTTAAATACTCAATGGCTCCGTCGAAACGGGAAGGCGAGTTATTCTCGTTCTTGGTCTCCCCTACAAGGCGCCTTCTGGTGCAGTGACGGCAATACATGGCGCAATGTTCAGTAGCCAACAACAAGACTCTGTCCGGATATCGATGCACCAAATGCGGCGCGGCAGAATCCCTGTCTTCGGCGCAAGGGTCAACCATCTCGTGAGGGCTAACAAGTGATTCATATACAGTAGGCACAGCCTGGCGCCGAATGGGACAATTGGGGTCTTCCGGATCCATTAATGTCGCCCAATAAGGGGTAATTGCCAAAGAAAGCTTTCCGCTGGCTTTTTTCAAGCCCTCTTCTTCTTCGGGGCTTAAAACTATCACCTGAGTAAGTTCTTCCTTGGTGCGGATCCTGTTCTTTAACTGCCAGTGCCAATCCTCCCAATCGAGGGGATTTACGTCCTTATACAGGCTGATCTGCTGGTAATCGCGCACCCGCTGAGATTTACGGAACGGCGTTTCCTGTTGGGCCTTCTGGACCTCGGTGACTACCGCATTCGTCAATTGAGCCCCACTTTTTTGCGCTTAGCGGCGCTTATTAAGATCGCTTCAATCAGGTCTTCGTATTTCATGCCCGCGGCATAAGCCATGAGGGGGAAATTAGACTCCTTGGGGTCTAAGCCGGGCAAAGGATTTATCTCCAGGACATAAGGGACATTATCGCGGTTTAACCGTATATCAGTGCGCGAGATATCTAAACATCCAACCGCGTGATGGGTCTTAAGCGCTACTTCCTTTACTCGCCTCTCGATATCTTTATCCAGGCGGGCAGGACAATGGAAGGTAGGGGTAAGCCCCTGCTTCTCATCTCCCTGATACTCTTTCATCCTCCAAGAATAGAAATATTCTCCGCTTCTTTCGCAGCTTGAAAAATCAATCTCCAGTATAGGCAATATGGTAGTCTTGCCATTCTCTAAGATCCCTACCGTCAGTTCTTTTCCTTCTATAAACTCCTCAGCCAACGCCTCCTGTTTATAAATTTTTATGATCTCATTAGCCTTACGAAAAAGCGAGGCCTCATCGTGTACCACATTAGCGGCATTGATTCCCTTGGCCGAACCTTCGCAATTAGGCTTTACGATTAAGGGAAAAACTAAATCGGGATTCAATATCTCGTTGCCTTTACTGAAAAGCTGAAAACGCGGGGTAGGAATATTTTCTGCCTGCAATATCTTTTTGGTAAGGGCCTTATTTAAGGCCAGGGCCAGGGAAAAGGTATCTGAACCGGTATAAGGCACATCCAGATAATCTAACAAGGCAGGTATCTCGGATTCGCGGAACTTCCCGCAAGTGCCTTCGGCGATGTTAAAAACCATATCCACCCGGTTATGCTTAAAAAAGGAAAACAGGTTTTGTTGATGCGCTTCTACCAGATCAACACTGTGGCCTTTTTTATACAGCGCGCCGTCTCTTAAGCGCCACCTCAAGGATCCTACCGATTATTTCCTCATAAGAGATGCCGATATTTTTTGCCAGGAGCATAAACACATCTTCAGTCGATAGTGAAGGCAGGGGATTGATCTCTAACACATATGGATTGCCATCGCCATCCACCCGAAAATCCACCCTTCCGAAATCACGGCACTCTACCGCCCTATATGTTTTTATAGCTAAATTCTGAAGTTTATTCTTTAGCTCTGTGCTGATCTTAGCGGGGCAGATATATTCCAGCCTATCGGATTTTATTCTGGCAAAGGTATAAAACTTATCGTTTAACTGCAATTTGCCGTCGATCTTTATCTGGACCACGGGCAACGCCTCGGGCGGATCATTACCTATTACCGCAACGGTAAATTCCTGGCCGGAGATAAATTCCTCAACCAATGCTGGTTGCTTATAGGTAGATATAATATATTCTACCTGTTTTTTTAGTTCATCCATGTTCGCCACGCGCGAATCCTCGCTTAAGCCTTTAGAAGAACCTTCAAAGCGCGGCTTGATGATCAGGGGAAATTTGCAGTGATCGGCATCGGACAAGGCATCTATACTATCAATAGCAAAAAATTTTGGAGTAGGTAACCGCTCGGCGATAAAAATCTTTTTGGCCATTATCTTATCCAGGGTAAGCCCCAAGGTAAGGGCATCGGATCCCACAAACGGCATACCGGCCATCTCCAACAAAATCGGTACCTGTGATTCACGGTTTCTACCGGATAATCCCTCGGAAATATTAAAAACTATATCCACGCCGAGATTATCTAACTTGCCCATGACGCTGGTGACATTCCCGATCTTTTTTACCTTGTAACCTTGCGATTCTATGGCCTTGGCAATAACGCCTATAGTCGAAGGATGGTCAAATTCCGCATTGGCATCCAGCGGGTCGCCTGCCTTAAATTTATAATCTGTCTTTAAATCGTATGTTAATCCTACAGTTTTCATAGTAGATGAACACCAGCCCAATTCCAATCTGGGCTGGGTGTCATAGTATAAAAAAGGGCTCATTTATTCCCAGAGCCCTTAAGAACTTGCCTTTATTTATTCAATTTTTCCTGATTCCTCCTAAAATTTTCTCCTAAATATTGTATTTATACATTATTTTTATCACAATAAGTTGGGGTTGTCAAGAAAAATCAGAATCTAAAAATCTATTTTAATCTTTTTCTCTTAAGCTTATTACTATAAAAGATGATCCAGGCAGCCTGAGATAACATATCGTAAATTCCGTTAAAGGGGAGACTAATTAAAACTGGTAAAAGATAACGTAAACGGGGGAATCTCACGGTTAACATGAATAACTTCTGAAGCCTTTGGATTTTTAGTGAATCTTTGCTATAATTGTAATTTATCTTAAACCTGTCAAAAGAACGGCTTAACATGCTGCTCTCGACTTGTTTCGAAAAAAATTTGCTTCCGGGGTATGGCTGGAATAAAGTGGAGTATGCGGTATCTGGCTTGAGCCTGATATTAAAGTCCAAGGTCTTAAATGCCGAACTTAACTCCTCCCCCGGAAAACCAAACATATTAAAGGTATGAAATTCGAGCTTTTTACTCTTAAGGATTTTAACTGCCCTCCTTATCGATTCATCCGATACGTGTTTATTAAGAACCTCCTCGCGTAGACGCGTGTCTCCGGACTCTATTCCTACGCCCACCCTAAAACAACCGGCATCTTTAAGCAGATCGGCCCTTTCTTCACTGACATATTCGCTTCTTAATAAACAATAAAACGGGATACCGATTCTATCTTTAAATTGGGATAGAAATTCCCGCACCCATTTTTCGTCAATTCCGAAAATATCGTCTTGAAATTTGACGATTTTAATTTTCTTATCTTTTTTTGCCTCCTCTATTTCTTGTATCACATCCTTGACCTTCCTCATCCTATAATGAACAACCCCGTACATCTTGTTAAAAGAATAGTTAACGCAAAAATAACAATTAAATGGGCAGCCTCTGGATGCCATAACCGTAATCTCTTGCGAAGCCCGGATTCCCGGAAATTCATTATACAGGGCTCTGTCCGGCACGGGTATCTCCTGCGGACTTAGCAACTCCTCTAACTTGTTCTTATGAATCAATTCGCCTTCTTTTATCCAAAGCGATGGGATATTTGCATAATTTTCCTTCGCGTCAACGCTGTCCAGCAAATTAAGAACCGGCTTTTCTCCTTCTCCGATACATATAATGTCAACGGATTTGTCTTGTATGATATCTGGATAGAAAGTTGGGTGTGGACCGCCTAGCAGAACCACGCTATCCCTGTCTATCGATTTGATCTTTGCCGCAATGCCAAGCGCCCAGTTATGGTCTTTGCTAACCGCAAATATACCTACTATGTCGGGACTAAACAAACGATATTTATTTATGATATTTTTAGCACAACCCATGGTTACCGCGGAACGATGCCTCGGCTTAATAAAAGAAGCAATGCTTCCGATCCCCAACAGTTCATCATAATAATTTTGCACAAATAGTATCTTTGCCATTATGTTTATACTATATGGTTTTTTGCTGCAGGAGTATTTTTATTAATCTCCTTCTCTCAAGGGAGCCCTTAAAACATTTTAAACTGCCACCAAAATTATTAAATACCCCTCTTTTGAATAATAAAACAAAGGCTAAACTTGCGCAGTCATATAAAAATATGAAGGGAAGGCGTAATAAAAAACCGGATAGGGACTCGTTCTTAAGCATGGCCAAATAGCGGTTTCTGATAAGGCGGGCATGCAATTCGTTGCTCAGGAACCTGCGGGCAAAAGGTTTATCAATACCCTCCCCTTTGCGCGCGGTAAAGCCGCGCAGGTGATAGGCGACTGCCGTGGGAATATAGTATCCGCGGAAACCATGGCGCTGGGCCCGCCAAGCGACATCCAGGTCTTCATAGAAAAACCCAAAATCATTATCAAAATACTCTCCCCCTAGTTTAATCTGCTCCAGCATTTCTTTACGGTAAAATGCGACCGCCCCGCCTACGCCAAAGATAAATTTTTCTTTTTCAAATTGACCTCGGTCTTTTAAACCATAACCCTTCTCTTTCCGTTCGCCAGCATCTCGACGATGTTCTGGGGCTTGAGGAGCTTGGCCTCGTAGGCGCCGTTGCCCACCCTGGGGCGATACTCCCTCTCGTCAATGCTCACCGATAGCCCGGCGCTGTCTATGGTCTGCTTGTCAAAACGCAAGATCTTGCCGCTCACCATTCCTACGTTTTTATTAATCGAGAACCCCTTAAACGATTCATTAATAAACCCCTTACCTAAAACGGCGTCGTCATTTAGACAAAGAATAAATTTCCCTTTACTATTTTCTATGCCGATATTCAGTGCCTGGCAATAAGAGGCATTTGGGCTATGAAGCAAAGTTATAATGGGGCTGCCAGCCGCAAGGCTTTGGTTTAAATCTGCCTCCGAAGAAGTATCGACCAAAAAAATCTCTAGATACGGATAGTCTTGCGCCTTAAGCGAATCCAGGCACGCCGTAAGATAAACGCTTACCTTAGCGCTTACCACGATAATACTTACCAATTCCTTTGACATTATCTCTTCCATAAGCTAAAATTATAGCATAATGTTAACTATTCTTCTAATTCTAATCTTTATCCGCCCGTTTGTCTCCTCCTTAGCTTTTCCTTATACCAATTATTTCTATTCTATTATTCTGGCTGCTTTTTTAGCCGGCTGGGTTATTTTTAAAAAGGCATCTTTAAAAAACGTAAAAAATATTGCCTACCCGATTCTTCTCTTTGCCCTGGCGCTTATAATCTCGGTCACCTTCTCGCAAAACAGGCTTAACAGCTTTAGCGAGCTCTACAAATATGTGACCGGTATGCTGCTTTTATTTTTTGGGGCAACCCTTGCGGAGAAAAATAAAAAGCAGACTATCAATATTATAGTCTGCTCCGGGGTTATTATCAGTATCTTAGCCATCTATCAGTATTTCTTCGGCTTTAAGCATGTTTTAGAATATCTGTCCCGCCACGGTATAACTTCCAATTTTACCCTGGATTATATCCGGCGCAAGCGCGTATTTTTCCCTTTTGTGACCCCGAATATTTTGGCCGGATACCTGACCATGATCATAC
>JAPLLP010000111.1 GCA_026387515.1 Candidatus Omnitrophota bacterium
GTTTATCTTCAATATACCGCATTCAAGGAATTGGGGTTTCGCGGGTACCTGGACCATCTCTTGGGAAGGCCTAGAGGGTTTTTAGCCTTTTCCGTTTTAATGCCCTTGATGATGTTTTTTCTGCATATTGTGTCTGAGTTGGTAAGGCCATTATCACTCTCGCTTCGTCTGCGCAGCAATATCTGGGGAGATGACGTATTGCTTGCGATAGCTGCTAATTTCGGCATTGGCGGGATCCCGTTATTATTATTCGGCATGCTCTTAGCGATCATAGCGTCAATGGTTCAAGCTATGGTTTTTTGCCTTTTGTCGGCTATATATTTTGCCCTTATCGTTGTGCACCAAGAAGCGTAGGTGCTACTGTAACACCCGGCCCAGATCGGCTACCCGGCGCATATTTGAATTGCGCCGGTGTCCCCCGGTGGGGAAATTGGGCCGGTGTTCATTTACTATGAAGGAGGGTTGAGATGGACTACAAGGTAGCTTTAGGTATTACCCTGCCGTTGGTCGTGGGGATAACCGCTTTTGGCTCGGCATTGGGGTTGGCCAAGGCAGTAGGTTCGGCAATGGAGGCAACAGGCAGGCAGCCGGAGGCATCCACCAAGATATTGATAGCTATGGCAACCGGATGCGCGTTTATTGAGGCCCTGACCATATACGCCTTAGTTTTTGCCTTTGTAATCGCTGGAAAAATTTAATCTTCTTTAATAAAGATGGAAATATTAAAACTATTGAGCGCAAGCGAAATATTCGCCCAGATAGTGGTTTTTCTAGCGCTATTATGGTTTTTGCGGATATTCTTCTGGAAACGGATATTAAAAATTTTAGACGAAAGAAGAGAGATGATCGCCTCTGAATTTAAAGGTATCGAAGATCAAAAGGCTAACGTAGAAAAACTAAAAAACGAGTATGAGGTAAGCCTTGCGGTAATAGAAGAAACGGCTAAAGCCAAGATTCAAGAGGCGATACAGCAAGGTGAAGCTGTGACCGAGACGCTGCGTAAAGAGGCCCAAGAAGAAGGAAAGAAGATTGTGGAAAGCGCCAGGCTTAGCCTTAAGTATGAGATTGCTAATGCCAAGGAGCAGTTTCGGGAAGAGATAATAGATCTGGTTTTAGGCGCGACACAAGAGGTCATAGAGCAAAAGGTCACGCAGGACGAAGACAGGAAAATTGTAGAGGACTTCNTCATAGCCAAAAGATATGCCGACGCGTTCATAGAGTATGCCCAGGAGAGTATCGGCGTTAACCAGGCTACGGAAGAATTCAGGTGGTTTAAGATAATCCTCCGCAATAACCCTCAAGTCCAGGATTTTTTTAATAATCCCGGTATTCTGGATTCGGAAAAGAATGAGTTTGCGGATAATGTGTTTAAGGATGTTTTTTCCGAGGAGTTAAGAAATTTTATCAAACTGCTTATTCAATGCAGGCGCACGGTTTTATTATTTGATATAGCGGATTATATCAGAACGACTTATGCCCGTAATGAAGCCCAGGACGCGCTTTTAAAAAGCGCTTACCCTTTGGACCTGGAAATGATCAAGACAATAAAAGATAAACTGGAGCAGAGGTCGGGCCGGAAAATCAATTTGTTTTTGGAATTGGACGGTTCGCTTTTAGGCGGAATCCAGGCTGTAATAGGTAATACTGTAATTGACGGTTCGTTAAAGATGCGCCTGGATGATCTTGGCGAAAAACTAAAAAATGCGCGAGGCTAACCTAAAATGGAAATAAGGCCGGAAGAGATTACTTCGGTAATAAAAAAAGAGCTGGAGAAATATAAATCCCGCTTAAAGGTGGAATCCATAGGTAGAGTCATTCAGGTCGGCGATGCTATCGCGCGTATTTATGGGCTTGACGATTGCATGATCGGCGAGTTGATTGAATTTAAAAACGATGTTTTCGGTATGGTTTTGAATCTTGAAGAAGACAGCGTGGGAGCGGTAATATTCGGCCCGGATAACCCGGATAGGAGTATAAAAGAGGGCGAGATTGTTAAACGGACAGGCAGGATTGTCCGGGTCCCCGTAGGTGAGGCGCTAGTTGGGAGAGTAGTTAACGCCCTAGGTGTTCCTATTGACGGCAAAGGCCCGATCGAGACTGATAAATTCCGGCCTCTGGAGGCAAAGGCACCGAGCGTGATTGAGCGCCAGCAGGTTAAAGAACCGCTTGAGACCGGGATAAAGGCCATAGATTCCATGATCCCTATCGGAAGGGGGCAGCGTGAACTGGTTATAGGCGACAGGCAGACCGGCAAGACCGCTATCTGCATTGATACTATAATCAATCAGAAAGGCAAGGGTGTTTATTGTATTTACGTCGCAATCGGCCAGAAGATCTCTGACGTGGTAGCCGTAGCCGAGAGGCTGGAAAAATACGGGGCGATGGAATATACTATCGTGGTCAGCGCCTCGGCCAGGGCGAGCGCGTCTTTGCAGTATTTAGCCCCCTATGCCGGATGCGCTATGGCAGAGGAATTCTTATATTCCGGCAAACACGCGTTGATTGTTTATGACGATTTATCAAAGCACGCCCAGTCTTATCGCCAGATCTCCCTGCTTTTGAGAAGGCCTCCGGGTAGAGAGGCTTATCCCGGTGATATATTTTATCTGCATTCCCGTCTTCTTGAGCGCGCGGCAAAGTTAAGGGATGATCTAGGCGGAGGTTCGCTTACCGCGATACCGATAATCGAGACCCAGGCCGGGGACATTTCCAGTTATATTCCCACGAACGTAATCTCTATTACTGATGGCCAGATATATCTGGAAAGTGACCTTTTCTATGCAGGGGTGCGCCCAGCGGTAAATGTGGGATTGTCCGTTTCCCGCGTGGGAGGCAAGGCCCAGACCAAGGCCATGCGTGCGGTCGCAAGCCAGCTGCGGTTAGACCTGGCGCAGTATCGGGAACTGGCCGCCTTTACGAAATTCGGCGCGGAGATGGATAAGTCAGTACAGGCCCAATTGAACCGCGGTGAAAGGATGGTTGAAATCCTTAAACAGAACCAATACGATATGCTTTCTTTAGCCAGGCAGGTAATGATAATTTATGCCGGAGAAAATGGTTTATTGGATGATCTGCCGGCAGCGGCAATTAGAGAATTCGAATCGGAATTATACATATTCATGCAAGAACGTTATCCTGAAATAGGGGAAGAAATAGATAGCAAAAAAGAATTAGGCGATGCCCTTATGCAGCGGTTGCACAATGCCGTGGTGGAATTTAAGAAATGTTATCTCTCAGGCAAATAAAAGCAAGAATACATAGTATAGAAAATACGGAAAAACTAACCGCCGCGATGGAAATGGTCTCTGTGTCGAAATTAAAGCCTGTCCAACGCGCCTTGAGTAGTTTGCGGGAGTATTCTTTGGCGATCGAACAAACCTTGAATAATCTTTTGGCCAGTTTTGGGAACGAATCGCACCCCTTGCTTGAGGAGAGGGTAAAAAAGGAAAATATCGCTTTATGCGTGATAACTTCGGATACCGGACTCTGCGGAAGTTATAATAATCACGTGACCCGCCTGGCAGAAGATTTTATCCGTAAAAACAGCGGCCGGAAAATAGATCTGATCTGCGTGGGCAGAAAGGCCTTAAAACATTTTAGAAGGACAGGCCTGGAGGCGGCCTTTGCGTATACGGATTTATATGGGCGTTATTCGGTAGAGAGATTCGAAACAATAGCCCGGAATTTGATCAACCTATTCTTAAGCGGCAAAGCGGATGAGGTGTATGTTGCGTATATGCATTTTGAGTCACCCACTAGATACGCACCGGTTTTAGAGAAGTTTCTGAATATGGGAATATCCGCAGGTAGCGGAATAGAATACATTGTCGAGCCGGATATACATACTATTTTAGAAGAACTTCTCTGGCGCTATTGTTTGAGTAAGTTTAAGGTTATCATGTTGAGCGCTTTTGCGTCCGAACATTCGGCTCGGGTTATTGCTATGGGAGAAGCTACGGATAACGCCGACGAACTACTCGATGATTTAGTTCTTTTAAGGAATAAGGTGCGTCAGGAAAGTATTACCAGAGAGTTAATAGAGGTGATTTCTACGGTAGAAGCCCTGAGAGGTTAAGATGGCATATGGACAGGGTATCCAGGTAATTGGCCCAATAGTGGACATCAAGTTTTCTGATGTAAACCTCAGAGCGCATTCGTCCCGTATGGGTGAGCCATCCGGCAACAAAGGAGACGATTGCGACGACTACAGTGCACGCGATTGCAGGGACATCCCTGTGCGGAGAACTCCGACTCCAACAACGATTACGTAGGAAGAATGTTTAATGTTTTAGGTGAACCTATTGATGGTAAAGGGGCGCTGCCTAATCCTGAGATCCGCAATCAGATACATGAACCTTCCCCGACTTTCCAAGAACAACGGCCTATATCCAATGTTCTAGAGACTGGTTTTAAAGTCATCGATTTATTAGCCCCTTTTCCTAAAGGAGGCAAGATTGGCCTGTTCGGCGGGGCAGGGGTGGGTAAAACAGTATTAGTAATGGAGTTTATGCGTAATATTGCCCAGGAGCAGGGCGGCGTATCGGTGTTTGCCGGTATTGGGGAACGCACGCGTGAAGGAAATGAGCTCTCAGATGAATGAACCTCCCGGAGCGCGCTTACGCGCCGGATTGTCCGCGTTAACAATAGCAGAGTATTTTCGCGATCAAGAACGGAAGGATATCCTTTTATTTATAGATAATATTTACCGTTATATCCAGGCTGGTTCGGAGGTTTCTACTTTGCTGGGGCGCATGCCGTCTGCCGTAGGATACCAACCTAACCTGGCTACTGAGATCGCCCAGCTTGAAGAGAGGATCGCTTCTACCAGAAACGGGTCCATAACCTCGGTTCAGGCTATTTATGTACCGGCGGATGATTTGACTGACCCGGCGATAGTAGCGACGTTCGCGCACCTGGACGCCAAAATTGTGCTCTCCCGTCAGATCGCGGAATTAGGTATTTACCCGGCAGTCGATCCCCTGGATTCTTCCTCCAGGATTTTGGATCCCAGGGTCCTGGGTAATGAACACTATGCTACCGCGCAAAAAGTACAGAGGATACTGCAGCGTTACAAGGATTTAAAAGACATCATTTCTATACTCGGAATAGATGAGTTATCGGATGAAGATAAATTGGCCGTTTATCGCGCTAGAAAAATCCAAAGATTCTTTTCCCAGCCGTTCTTTGTGGCCGAGGCATTTACGGGGGTAAAGGGGCGTTATGTAAAGCTAAAGGACACCTTAAAGGGATTCAATATGTTAGCCGACGGGGAACTCGACGACCTTCCGGAGCAGGCGTTTTATATGGTCGGCAACATTGAAGAGGCAATTGAAAAAGCCCAGAAGTTAAAAGTATAGCTATTGATTATATTATGCCTAAAACATTCAAGCTGGAAATCCTGACCCTTGATAAGCTCGTATATAAAGGGGAGATAACTTCTCTGGTTGTTCCCGCTGAGCTGGGTTTTTTAGGTGTGCTGGCTGATCATGCGCCGCTAGTCGCTTCTTTGACCAGCGGAAAGATAAGCTTAAAAGACGCCGCGGGAAAGAATGAAAACTTTGTTTCAGGCGGCATCGGCTTTTTGGAGGTATTAAAGAATAAGGCAGTAATTATTTTGGATTCCCTCAGAATTTAACCTCTCCAGTATAAAACTCCAATAGACAATTACTGGCTTTTATTTTAAAATAAACGTGAAGGGAGAAGTATGAAAAAGAAAGCTTTCATGTTTTTATTAATCGTAATTTTGTCCGGTTGTGCCAAATACTATCCGGTCAGGATCAATGATTACCTTAATACGGCACAAACTCCGGCGTCCATTCATCCCGGGGTATCCTTTTTTGTAATGCAGAACAAGAACGAAA
>JAPLLP010000241.1 GCA_026387515.1 Candidatus Omnitrophota bacterium
TAGCTTCCGTGCCTGCAACAGGTCGCTTAGTAACCCACGCGCCAATCCTCCATCTTCTGCCACTCTTAGCGATGAATAGTCCTCTGCCTTTAAGCTATCAAGCGCAGCGGTAAATTTACGGTAATCCGCGGTCTTTTCATTCCCAATAACATAATCTCCTATCCCGGCGTATGGACTCGCATCCAGCAACGTCATTGTTATATACTCCCTACCGCCGTCACCGGTAGTAGAGATGATTTCCCTGGCCTCGGCAAGATACCCTTTGATTACCGCTAAATAATGCGCTATCCTCTGGCGGTCAAAGCTCTTGGGCTGGGGATCAGAGGCAAGGCCTGCCTGCGGCAAAGTAAGGGTAAGGCACAAAAGCAGCGCTACCTTGCTTATCCTGTTTAATCTATCTGCGTTTTTCATCTTGCTTATCCTAAGTTATTTAAAAAACATTTTTTACTCGTAATCTTCATTAACAGACCACTTTCCGGTATATTCCCCCGGCTCAATCCTTGAGGCATCATATTCATCTATGTTATGAGCAGTCCAGATCTCATAGGTGATGAGTAAGTTAAATGTCTGGCGCCTTTGTTTCTCTAATAGCTTTCTCCATTCCGGACCGTTAATCAACATTATCCGCATTTTAGGGGCCTTTGTCTTCTGGTCGAGTGGCGTTTTATCAAAGGTATAATGAATCCCTTTATGCAATAGCACAACATCTTCTGACGAAAGAATCGGAGTAAAGTTTATCTCTATGGAATGGACAAGGACTTCGGATATGGGGATATTCTCCGGGAGGCGGACGTCTATTTCTATCCGGGAGTTGCGTTCGATCTCCTCTACGGAGGGGCACAGCTCAACATCAAAAAGATATTTGTTTCTCTTTCGGTCAAACACCTCATCACCTTTGT
Organism: Candidatus Omnitrophota bacterium; assembly: GCA_026387515.1. Next base: position 900 of record JAPLLP010000241.1, read on the forward strand.
AAATTACCCGCATAGAGTCTACATCTTCCATCCCAAAGAAATTACTACCGGAATCCCGGGCATATTGAAGGATATCCTTGCCATCGCTGAATTTTACTGGCTGATTCCAATTGTAATCCGGGTAACTGTCTCCATCATTATTTTTAAAAGAAGGAAAGCTGTTATAATAATAGGAATGGTATGCCTCATGCCGGGCAGTCTCATCAAGTGAAGCCTTGCCAATAAAACCATAACAGTCGGAAACTGGAAGATTGTGCCTTAAAGGACCAAAATAACTCTTTATCCAAATTTGTTTACTTGTGGGATAATATAGACCGATATATCTCTTCCATTCCGGAAGATTAAGTATTCTTTTAACAAAAGGCATAACTTCCGGAAATTTCTCCAGTGTCTCTGCCGCTCTTCTTTCCATCCAGTCAGGAATATACATATAACCCCCGTAATAGCCAAATTTTGCTTTTCTTACCGGCAAGAAACCTTGGCCGTTAGTATTAAGCCATTCATAATGGTCTACCCATTGCTGAATCTTATACTGGCCTGCAAATCTTGACACGCACATAACGCCTGGCTCGTCTGACGGAACGCTAAAGTCGCCGCCTTTTGCTCCATAGCTACAATCATCAGTGGAGCATCTTACCTCTTTAATTTGAAGGTTGGGGCATATCAATATCTTCACATAGCCGCCTTTAGCGCTGGCTGAGACGAGTTCAAAAGACCCAGGCGTAACTCTTTTAAGAGGCGTAGCTTTTCCTGTAGAATTAACTAAAGGCGTAGAGCCATAAAGCCCATCATAGGCACCGACAGCTCCTGCGGGAGATTCTCCCATTATAACTTCAAATAGCGGCTTATTATCGGTAGGCCGCCAACTATCCTCATCCACCGGCATACCCTCATCATTGAAATTCAAATACAAACCAGCTTGCTCATGAGAAACCTCTACATAATACGGCCCGCCCCATTGGGTGGGCTTACCATCAGTTGTTTTCTCGGGCTTAGTAGGGGTTACTTTGGGATCATAGAGCCGAAGCTCAATACCTAACCCGGTTTTGGGGTCATAGGGGCCGTTGGAATGCTGTACCCATAGGATATGCCGGACGGCATTGATAAGAGCGCGATGCCTGTAGCCTGGCTCGGGTTGCGCATCCTCTATCCCGTCAGTCACATCCAAATCAACTTGCCACTGTCCTGCCAGATCCGGCTCAAACGTAGCTACCTGCGCGTCAGAGAGCTTCTGGTATAACACATATTTTTGTGACAGCACGTGATTATCTGACCAGGGAATACCAGTAATCACCCAGCGGTATTTCAGTGCGTCATTATCCGCGTCGGTTGACCCTCGCGCGTTAAGGGTAAATGTACAAGGCATATTCCGCGCGGGATAATCTCCGGATACTGCCACTGGGGTATGATTACCGCTTACCCTATATTGCTTATTTAAAGCCGCCTCTGCTTTTTGCAGGGCCGCTTCAGCGGCAACCCGCGCGTTATACACCCTGTTCTCTGCCAACGCCATTCCAAACTCACTTTCGCCAAATTGGTCAAAAGAAAGGGGATATTCTTTGACGGGCGGGCCCTGGCAAATACGGATATCTTCCGCTCTCTTCTTTCTCAATTGGACAATATCATAGAGAGAACCTTCGGTATAAAAAGGATCCTCTATCTCTTCGGTCTTTATCTCCTCATAAAAAATTAACGGGGCGGTCCATAGCCTCCAAGAGTAGCTATGATTCCTTATCGTTCTCCGGCAAGCAACCTCATCCCACCCTGTCCTTGCGATAGGCGTAAGCTTTACTTCTCCCCATGCCGGAAGTGGCCAGCCGTTCCTCGACACATCAAACACCAAAAATTTATTTGCCCGCTCAGACACCCA
>JAPLLP010000139.1 GCA_026387515.1 Candidatus Omnitrophota bacterium
CAGTAGAGTCATATTTAGGCAAGACCGTTATCGCGGACTTGCAAAAAGCCCAGGATAATATCACCACCGAAGATTTGATCCGGGATTATGTTAAATTTATCCGTTCTTACATTGACTTAAAAAGGATCAGGCCCAAAAAGTTCAAGGTATTAGTTGATGCCATGTATGGTTCGGGGGACAGCTTTATAGCCCAGATATTAAAAGGGACAGGCATTAGGATAGAATTCATGCGTAATATCATTAATCCTTCGTTCGGGGGTTCCCGGCCTGAGCCGGTTGAGCAAAATCTCCTGGAATTAAAACGCCGGGTGAAAGAAGAAAAGTTTGATCTGGGTATTGCCCTTGACGGAGATGCTGACAGGATCGCGGCGGTAGCTCCCGGGGGAGTGTTTATCCATCCCCAAAAGATCCTGGGGCTTCTGGCGTTGCATTTGAATCAGGATAGGCATTGGAGCGGGGGGATAGTTAAGACAATCGCCGGCACAACCATGATGGATAAGATCGCTGATTTTTTAAAGGTTAAACTTTATGAGACTCCCGTGGGTTTTAAGTATATTTCTGAATTGATGGATAAATACGATATTCTTACCGGGGGCGAAGAGGCCGGAGGCATGGGAGTAAAAAACTATATACCTGAGCGTGACGGTACGGTAGCCGGGCTATTATTGATCGAAATGATGGTTTATCGAAATAAGAATATGTTGCAGATCCTAAACGCCATGGAGAAGCAGTTCGGGAAATATTATTATCTGCGTGATGATTTGTACCTGAAAGAAATGGTTAAGCTTAAAAAAGAGAATCTCCCGGTCCAGTTGTTAGGGAAAAAAGTAATTGAGGTTAAGGACTACGACGGGCTAAAGCTTATCCTGGAGGATGCGAGCTGGTTGATGTTTAGCGCCTCCGGCACTGAGCCGATCATGCGGCTTTATTCGGAGTCCAAGAATCTAAAAACAGCTAAAGAGTTATTGGCCCTGGGCAGGAGATTGATCGCTTAGCGATGTTTAAATCTGCCTTTAGATATTTTTTCGCTTTGGTTTTTCGTGTCTGTTTCCGGGCTAAGATTTACGGCCGAGAGAACCTTCCTAAGAATGAAGGGTTTATCTTGGCGGGCAATCATGTAAGTTTTCTTGATCCTATTGCCTTGGGTTCGATTCTGCCGTTACGCGTGAATTTTATGGCCCGGCATAGTTTATTTCGCAACCCAATTATTGGCACGATTATAAGCATCTGCGGGTCTTTTCCGGTTAAGCGGGGCACTGCCGATATCGGCGCGATAAAAGAGGCAATACGCAGGGTAAAAAAAGGCGGTATACTGGTGGTTTTTCCCGAGGGCACTAGGTCCGGAAATAAAAATTTTGCCGAACCAAAGGCAGGAGTAGGATTTCTGGCGTCAAAAATCAACGCGCCGGTAGTCCCGGTTTTTGTAAGAGGCACTGCCGAGGCACTTCCGAGAAGTTCCGGTTTCATACGTTTTAACAAGGTCTTTATTTATATCGGCAAACCCATGCGATTTAATGAAAACATGGAATATTCCGTGATCGCCGAGCGCGTAATGGCCGGCATCGCGGAACTTGCGTGCTAGTCTATCTGCCTACGGCTGCACCCGGCCCAGATATGAATTGGGCCGGTACGCCGCTTTCTGCGGCGCATAATTGTGCTCAAAAATTTTCTGTAAGGGAGGTGTTTTTAAAAATTTTCAAATCAAAATAATAACTCTAAACTAAAAAAATTAAGGGGGATTTAAAATGTCTGAAGATAGAGCAACTATGGAAGAGTTTTATAATCAAAGCATAAAGCTTATACAGGAAAATCAGATAATCAAAGGTAAGATCGTGGCAAAGAAAGCGAGTGAGGTGCTGGTTGACGTCGGTTTTAAATCGGAGGGCGTGGTATCATCGCTTGAGTTTGCTGCGGATGAGATCGAGGTGGGTAAAGAGTTTGATTTTTTAGTTGAATCCATCGAGAACGACGCGGGGATGATCGTCCTTTCCCGCGAGAAGGCTATGCGCATGCAGAGCTGGGACAGTATTATTAAAAATTCCCAGAGCGAAGATCTGGTTGAGGGCCGGCCGATGAAAAAGGTAAAAGGCGGATTTCTTGTTGATGTCAGAGGCATTGAGGGGTTTTTGCCTTCTTCGCTTTCCGCTTTTAAAACTGTAGCGGACAAGGATATTATCGGCAAGATCTTTAAGTTCAAGATCGTCAAGGTCAATAACTTGAGGCATAGCATTATCGTTTCCCGGCGCGAGGCGATGCAAAAGGAAAAGGAGATCGCCAAAGAGAAGTTTTGGAAGGAACTTAAGATCGGGGGGATTTATCCGGGATTAGTAAAGGCCATTACCGACTTCGGGGCATTTATAGATCTCGGTGGGGTTGACGGGCTTTTACATATCACGGATATGTCCTGGTCTAAGATCAGCCATCCTTCGGAAGTTGTGGCGATAGGCGATCGGATAGAGGTAATGATCCTGAATTTCGACAAGGAAGCCAATAAGGTTTCCCTGGGCCTGAAGCAGCGGTTTCCGGATCCGTGGCA
>JAPLLP010000018.1:0-2045 GCA_026387515.1 Candidatus Omnitrophota bacterium
GACTCTCTTTTTATTCAGATTGATGTTTTGGTGCATAAACTCCGCAACGTAATAATGCCTGCCGAGCATCAGCGGGCTTTTAGCTGTGTATGATTTACCGAATAGCTTTTCCGACCATATCTGAGCGATTGCTAGATGCGAACGTCGCATTTTAACGTATACAAAACCACAGCGCTTACATATATGAATGAGCTGGCCATCGGTATATTCTTTTACGTGGGGTAACAGTTCTACCTCAACGCTCCCGCAGAGATCGCAAGGGAAATTACGGTACTCGCTTTTGTAGTCAGAGCTATCTTTTTTATGCATATATTTTTTCCTTTTGTATTTTAAAAAAGTTGCCTCAAATATGCTAAACATTGATATTTCTAGAATACCGGCTTAAGCATTTGAAGCAATCAGGGAAATTAACAAAATCTTTTTCTTTCATCGCCTTACGCAATGACCCAGCCTTACTGGAATTCCAGGCTTCATAGATAGAAATCTCAGGGAAAATCCAATCGAAAAAAGAAGCAAGCATAATATAACCGGCACAACACAAACCAATTTGGCCCTCCACCCCGATGCCGACTCTTACGAAAGGCTGCTCACAAGTATATGATATTTTCGAAGCACTGGAAGAATCATGGATATAATCAATAGGCGACTGGATGTCAATTATATCGACTTTATCTTTCCAGAACTTAATAAATTCATCCCTTTCAGCCAAGTTCTCCTTCGTCTCTAAAAAACTCACTCGAATTACCGGAAAGACTGCGTTTTTCTTCCTTTTAAACTCAATAAGACCAAGGATATTATCTATAACCTTATGCAAATCATTTCCTCTCATCAAACGATATGTTTCTGGTTTTATTGCATCAATTGAACAAAAAAGATAGGTAAGGTCAAAGTCTAGGATTTTTTTGTATACCTCAGGAGTTAGAAGCAAACCATTAGTCCTGATAAATTTCTCCATTACCCCGGCCTTTCTGCATTTTTCAAGAATAAAAAAAACTTTTTCGGGAAACAAAAACGGCTCACCTAGTGTGCCGATAGATACGCTACAAAGACGGTCCTTACCCGCAGGATTTTCTACTTCCTTAAAAACCCCTTCAAGTAATTCTTGTGGCATCTGTTTTTTTGTCCTAGATCTGATAAAACCATGCTCTTCTGTGCAATACAAACAATGCAAATTACAAGCATCAATCGTATCCAAATCCATGTGGATAGGAAAATCGGTATGAACGCAAAGCAGATTGGCCTTCTTCCAGTTCTCCCGGTAAGTACGGTACGGACTACCCCAACGCTGTTCAAGGAGTCCGCTGATTTTCTTAAGATTCTCGTTATTCCTGATGCGAAATGACTCTTTCACAGTCTTAATATCCATTATTTCCCCATCTGTGCAGAACTATATTTGTCCCGATGATCTTCGTAAACCCGTTTTTCAGGTAGAAATTCAGGGCTGGTATGTTTTCTGCCTGGGTTCCCGTACAAAGGTTATAGCCGGAAAAACGCCGGCATATTTCGTTAATCAACAAAGATCCGGCTCCTTTATTTCTATACTGCTTAAGGAAACATAAAATAGATATGCCTTCCTCTTTTCCTTGTTAAGATTCACTAGAAATACAGCAATTATTTTCTTTCCGTAACAAGCAACAAATATATTTCGTTGAGGAGACAGGATGTAATTCTTGAGATATTCGATCCAGACCTGGTTGGCCTTATCCACTGCGATATTTGGATCTCTATGAAATCTTGTCAAGGTAAAGCTTGAGCCGAATTGCGTATAGGCAAGCCCCTTATTCTCCGAAAGCATACGTATAGTCAAATTATTATCTTTACGCCTCAATTCTCTTACGGTATCACCACGGTACTGCAGGATTATTTCTGTATCAATATACCTGAAACCCGCATCACACAAGAATGAAATTACCCGCGGATTCGTAGAAGTCGGTAGTTTTGCAGTTATAAAAGTCTTCTTAAAATACTTTGCCATTGCTTTTGCAATTGAAGGATGAGGCTTAAGGATAGATTGTTCGGGGACTAAAAGATACGCTGGTTTGCCA